>DIYZ01000256.1:4210-34501 GCA_002427845.1 Chloracidobacterium sp. UBA6041
TGATGCTTTACGAGAATGCTTACGTGCAGGCCGGGCAGTCAGTGCCGCTGGCGTAGTTACAAGTTGTATAATGCCCGACATGCACAAAAAGCTAATCCAATCTGATCCCTCGATCATGATGGGCAAACCAGTCATTGCCGGTACGCGAATAACGGTCGAACTGATTCTGGAACAACTCGCGGCCGGCGAAAGCATTGAGCAAATCCTTGACTCGTATCCGCGCCTGTCCACGGAAGCGGTCCTCGCGGCTCTCGATTTTGCGAATGGAGAAAGCAATGAGCACATACGAAGAGATAATTAGCGTCGCGCTGGCCCTTCCACCTGGCGCTAGAGCAATGCTTGCAGAACATCTTCTGGACGGCCTGAACGGTGAGGATCAAGACCGCATCGACGCGTTGTGGGCCGATGAAATCGAAAGACGAATCAGGGAAGTTGACGAAGGCAAAGTTACTCCTGTGCCAGGAGATCAAGTAATGGACAGGCTGCGTTCCCGCCGTTCGCGGAAGTAACTGATGGATTATTCTTTTCATCCTCTCGCTGATAAAGAGGTCGATGAAATTGTTGGTTCCTACGATGGCATCGAGGACACTCTGGGTGACGAATTTTTCAGCGAGCTTCAAAACGCCCTAACGCGAGTATTACAGCTACTTATTTCATCGTCGCGCGGAAACCAAATGCGTGAGGCTGTGGGCGAACGCCTTCTCCAACCGATGCATTACCAGTTAATGAATCTTGATTTAGGTCCAGAGCCGCCCTTCCGCAAGTTTGCTATAGGACCCTACCAGATAGACCTAGTTTCAAACTACGATGAACTTCAAGCCGAGCTGTCTTCGCTAAGAAGAGAAACGTGGCCACTCGATTTTATCGATGGTCCTCCTGATGAGCCTAAGATTGTTACGAAGGAGAAAGCTGGCAAGAATTCAATCACAGCCACTGTACGGTGCAAAAGTGAGCCTGAGGCGATTCTTTCAAACGGACGTGAAAAAGGAATTTGGGATCTTTGTTTGATACTAAGCTACCTTTCTGGGCGCAACGTTTTTCTCCTGGAGAATGAACGCCGCTACCAGCATATCGTCCACGGCTTCGATGTTGTTCGTAGTTGGCAGATGCCTCAGGCGGCGGAGATCGCATGGTCAAACAGAACCAATTTCAGATCCGAGAGGGAGATGAGACCTCTTTGGTATTTTCTACATTTGAACTCAAGTTCTGACGCCGAAGTAAAAGCGCTTCTTGGTTGTGTCGCGTTAGAAATTATTCAAAGAGTCGAAAACGAAAGGTCGCACGCCGCGCTTCCCGACGGTTTTGAGAAACTGATTGAAAAATTGAAGAAAGAGATTGAACAGAGCGAAGTCGAAGATCAGGATCTTAGAAACCGTCTCAAGAGTGCAGTGGGTAAATGGGGATCCGAGAGTGCGGCACAAACATTCAGAAATCTACTAATACATTATGAGTTGATAGAGTCAAGCGTTGAAGGTATTCCGTTGCGGAGGGTGAGATGTATCAGCGAGATGCGTAACCGAATCGCGCATGATGGGGACTTCGCAATTCCTGATTGGATCGATGACGCCCAGCGAAGAAAGGACGCGGCAATCTTCATTGCCGCGAGGCTTATTCCAGCAATGGTCATGGAATACTTAAATCGCAAGTTCGGTTTGATGCAACTCAATCGCGTCCAACGTAACTCCGGAATAATTAAGGAATACATTTACAAAGGAACTCATGAAGGCATGCAAATAGATGGAATCTAGTTAGTCGCCGTTTGACGCAACGCGCTGCTGGTACAGAGGCCTCCGTGCAGCGTGTTAGACTGCGATGCCATTCAATGGCTATTTGCGGATGAAACAAAGAACCAATCGAGGTTGTTATGCAGGAAAGAATTCGCGCGGTAGTAAACGAAGGAAGGATCGAGCCCCTGGATAAGCTCGACTTGCCTGATGGTACGCAAGTACTCGTAACGGTTCTGTCAAACGGCGACGACTTCTGGCTTAGAGCCAGCGAGCCTTCCCTGAACGCCATTTGGGACAATCCCGAGGACGATGTCTATGCCGAGCTACTCCAAGGGTGAGATTGTTCTTGTGCGCTATCCTTTCTCGGACCTGTCGGGATCCAAAGTCCGACCGGCAATTGTCGTCAGTACACCCCATGCTTCGCAAGATCTCTTTGTCATGCCACTGACCAGCAAGACCGAACGTCTTCTAACAGGCGAATTCGTTTTGGGTGAGTGGAAGACCTCAGGCCTGAATGTAGTCTCAGCTGTAAAACGTGGCCTGTTCACAATTCATGAAAGCTTGATTGTGAAATCCGTAGGCTCTCTCTCTAAATCCGATGCCGGACGGGTTGACGATTCTTTGCGACACTGGTTGGGAATATGAGTCTTGATGAACCGAACGAACGAGTGGGTGCCAACCGCGAAGAGACCGAATCGCGCGGCGAGACCTTCTATCCCGGCCCCAGCCGGAGTCATCTCGCGGCGTATCCGCCGAAAGAGCGCTGGGATAACTGGACAGAGCTTGATCCGCAGGCGTGGCCGCGGCGCAAGGAGCGGCATTACTCGCTCGTTCCCACGACCTGCTTCAATTGCGAATCTGCCTGCGGTCTGCTTGCCTATATCGACAAAGTCACCGGCGAGGTGCAAAAGTTTGAAGGCAATCCCGAGCATCCCGGATCGCGCGGCCGCAACTGCGCCAAAGGTCCCGCCACGCTCAACCAAATCCACGATCCGGATCGCATTCTTTATCCACTCAAACGCTCAGGCAAACGCGGCGAAGGAAAATGGGAACGCATTAGTTGGGACGCGGCTCTTGACGATATTGCCGCGCGCATTCGTAAAGCTATTGTTGAAGATCGCCGCAACGAGATCATGTATCACGTGGGGCGGCCTGGTGAGGACGGTTTCACCGAACGCATACTCGCCGCCTGGGGCGTCGATGGTCACAACTCGCATACAAACATTTGTTCGTCCGGCAGCCGCGAAGGTTATCAGTTGTGGATGGGATTGGACCGGCCGAGTCCCGATCACGCGAACGCGAAAGTCATCCTGCTGATCAGCGCGCATCTGGAGTCAGGCCACTATTTCAATCCCCACGCACAGCGTGTCATCGATGGCAAAGCCAACGGCGCGAAGCTGATCGTCTTCGACACGCGCCTTTCCCACACAGCCACGCATGCCGACTATTGGGTTGCGCCCTACCCTGGCTCAGAGGGCGCGATGCTGCTGGCGATTGCGAATTATCTGATTCAAAACAATCTTTACAACCGCGACTTCGTGCGCCGCTGGTGGAACTGGGAGGAATATCTGGAACGGAGTTCCGAGTTTCGAGTTTCGAGTTTCGAGGAAAACGGCACGAACGATGAAAATCGCGAGTATAAGTTTGAGGACTTCGAGCAGATATTGAAAGAGCTTTACTGCGAGTACACCTTCGAGTTTGCCGCTCAGGAATCTGGCGTTGAAGCGCGGGTGATCGAAGAGATTGCGAAACTCGTCGCCACTGCCGGCACACGTTTTTCCAGTCACAACTGGCGCAGCGTTTCTTCAGGGGTGAGCGGCGGCTGGTCAGTCGCGCGCGCGCTATTCATGTTGAATGCGCTGCTCGGCGCGATCGCCACGGAAGGCGGCGTGTTTCCCAACGCCTGGAACAAGTTTGTGCCGAAACCGATTTACACGCCGCCGCATCCGCGGATGTGGAACGAAACAACCTGGCCGCGCGAATATCCGCTATCAATGAACGAGATGTCGTTTCTGCTGCCACACTTGTTGAAAGACGGACGAGGCAAGCTCGATGTGTATTTCACGCGCGTCTACAACCCCGTATGGACCAACCCTGACGGCTTCTCCTGGATTGAAATGTTGACTGATCCGGATCTGGTCGGTTGCTATGTGGCGTTGACACCGACGTGGAACGAAACCGCATACTTTGCCGATTACATCCTGCCGATGGGCCATGGTTCGGAACGTCATGACATTCATTCGTATGAGACGCACGACTCGCAATGGCTCGGTTTTCGCCAGCCCGTTAAGAAAGCGGATCGGCAGCGCGCGGGTGAGACGATTGCTGACACGCGCGAGGTAAATCCCGGCGAAGTTTGGGAGGAGAATGAGTTCTGGCTGGAACTCACCTGGCGCATCGATCCAAACGGGGATTTAGGAATTCGCCAATATGCTGAGTCAAAGAAGAACCCCGGCACGCGTCTGGGCGTGGATGAATACTACGAGTGGATTTTCGACAATTCTGTTCCGGGTTTGCCCGAGAAGGCCGCGGCTGAAGAGCTAACGCCGTTGGAATTCATGCGACGGTACGGCGCATTTGAAGTGAAGCAGAAAGTCGGGGCAATATACGACGAACCCGTTGGTGCAGAGGAGCTCGAAGACATACGCGAAGATGCTCGTGGCCGCGTTTTCACTCGCGCCGCAAAACCCGCTTCGCCAAACATTGTTCCTGTTCCGAGTCCTGATGGTGATGAAGACGGCCGGCGCCTGGTAGGCCTAAAGGTTGATGGTGAGATCAAGCGCGGATTTCCCACGCCGAGCGGGCGTTTGGAGTTTTATTCGCGCACGCTCTCCGACTGGGGCTGGGATGAATTTGCGATTCCGACCTACATCAAGAGTCATGTTCATCCCGACAATCTGGAAGAAGATCAGACGATTCTGATTTCTACCTTTCGCCTGCCTGTGCAAATTCATACGCGCAGCGCCAACGCCAAGTGGCTCGACGAAATCGCGCACACTAACCCGCTTTGGATTCATACGAACCATGCGGCAAAACTCGGAGTGCGCACCGGCGATCTGTTGCGCGTGGAAACTGAAATCGGTCATTACGTTGTGCGCGCCTGGGTAACCGAAGGCATTCGTCCGGGCATCGTTGCCTGCAGTCATCACATGGGTCGTTGGAAATTAAGCGAGCAGGGTCAGCGGCAGTTGATGGCCACCGTGAAGCTCGATCACGAGGGAACTGAGTGGGGACTCAAACGCGAGAAAGGTGCGGAGCCTTATGAATCAAGCGACCCTGACACATTGCGCATCTGGTGGAGCGACGTGGGCGTACATCAGAACATGACTTTTCCTGTTCATCCCGATCCCATTTCGGGAATGCACTGCTGGCACCAGGCAGTGCGCGTCAAACGAGCTGAAGCGGGCGATAATCCAGGCGATGTGTTTGTTGATACTCAGAAATCGCGCGAGATTTATAAGAAGTGGTTAGCGATGACGCGTCCTGCCGATAAATTTTCGCCGGACGGCACGCGCCGGCCTTACTGGATGCTGCGGCCGTTGAAGCCGGCGCGGGAGTCTTATCGCCTGCCAGAGCAAGAGCCGGACTTAGTCGGTGTTGAATCAAGTCTCCTCTGACATGAAGCTGACCCACTTGAAAGAATTGCAGTCAGGAAGGCGGGCCTAGCACCCCAGCGGGGCTGCCCCGCTGGGGACCCCGCCTTGACCCCGCAGCTTGACTGGAGGGAACATCCATCGTGAGATTATCATGGAGAAGAGCGGGGGCAAGCCCACCTTCCCGACCTATGAGACAGCGATCTTGAGAGGCAATCCCTGGAAGTTATGTACTTCAAGCAATTCTATCTCGGCTGCCTGGCGCATGCTTCCTACCTGATCGGGTCTGATGGTGAGGCGGCGGTTGTCGATCCGCAACGCGATGTGGATCAGTACATCGAGGAAGCCGCGGCTCAGAATCTGCAAATCAAATATGTGATCGAGACGCATCTGCACGCTGATTTTGTCAGTGGCCATCGGGAACTCGCCGTGCGCACTGGCGCGGAAATTGTTTTCGGCGCGAAAGCCGGCGCTGCATTTCCGCACCGTGCTGTGCGCGACGGCGACGAAATTAGAATCGGCAAAGTCGTCTTGCGCATCATGGAAACGCCCGGCCACACACCGGAAAGCATCTCCGTGCTCGTCATCGATTCAGAGGTTTCAGATCAACCAAAAAAAGTCTTGACCGGCGATACGCTCTTCGTTGGCGATGTTGGCCGGCCCGATCTGGCGGGCGGAAAGGGCTACACTCCGGCGATGATGGCGGCAATGATGTATGACACGCTACATGGAAAACTACTAAAGCTCGCGGATGACACGGAAGTTTATCCGGCACACGGCGCGGGCTCCATGTGTGGGCGAAACATGTCGCAGGAAGCGTCTTCGACAATCGGCGAGCAGCGAAAGCTGAATTACGCCCTCCAACCAATGTCGCGCAACGACTTCATTAGGATGATGACGTCCGATCTGCCCGCAGCGCCTGCTTACTTTCCCAGAGATGCGGAAATAAATCGGATTGGCGCGCCCGCGTTGGCCGAAGTTTCGCGGCCTGCCGCTCTCACGCCGCGTGAAGTCAAACGACTTGCGGCCGAGGATCACACAGTTCTCGATGTGCGGTCGGCGGCGGAGTTTGGCGCCGGGCATGTACCGGGTTCATTCAACATTGGGGTGAGCGGGCAGTTTGCTATCTGGGCTGGCACACTACTCTCGTTGGGAACTCCCCTCGTGATCGTGGCGGAATCAGAAGAGCAGGTTGACGAGGCCGTGATGCGGCTGGCGCGCGTAGGTATCGAAAGCGCCAAAGGTTATTTGGCAGGTGGCATCGCTGCCTGGCGCGACGCCGGATTGCCACTCGCAACCGTGCGGCAAATTACGGTCGCTGACTTGCATACGCTTATTCAAAAACAGACGTCGTTGCAAATACTCGATGTTCGCCGCGCGCCCGAATACCAGAGTGGACATCTGCCGCAGGCCCGGCACGCACCCCTTTCAGATCTCGAAAAGATCGCTCCCCATTTGCGTCTTGATCCAGCTACGCCAACCGCGGTCATTTGTGCCGGTGGTTTTCGCTCGAGCGCTGCCACCAGCATTCTCAAGCAGCACGGTTTTACGAATCTTCTGAACGTCACCGGCGGCACCAGCGCCTGGATCGATGCCGGTTACCCGGTTGAGGTTCCTGCGGCAGGCTAAAAATATCTTCGTCACCCTCAGCGCCGTTAGGCGCGGAATATTTATAGCCCCCATAAAGATTAAAATCCTTACAAACTCCGTTAGCAGCGGAATGACATTTCGCTCCTAACCGGAGCTGGGTTGAATTATAGAGTTTGCCGAGGCTATAAACATTTGGCTCCTAACGGAGCCAGTCATACTCCAATAGAGGTCGCATAGAGGTCACTAGCCATCGATCCGTTTACATTCAAACTCCTAATCTCACTCGCAATCGTAGTGATTGCCACGATTCACGGCTATGGTGCGGCCTGGCTGGCGATTTGGATGTTGTTTCATCCCTACAAACCCGTGAAAGTTTTCGGCGTAACGATTTGGCCGCAGGGAATGATTCCACGTCACCGCGAAAAGCTGGCTCAGTCTATCGGCAACGCTGTCGGCAATGAATTGGTATCGCAGGAGACTGTGTTCGACGCCCTGTTTGAAACGAGTTTTTTTCCACGCAAAGTCGAAGATTTCGTCGGCGCTTACACCAACGCTATGCTCGCAAGAGTTTATCCTTCATTCATCGAGGCGCTTCCGTCGCAGGCGCGCGCGCCAATTCTTGACACTATTTCGGCGCTGCAATATCGATTGGCGGAATACATCACCGCAATGCTGAAGAGCGAAGAGACTGCCAGGGCAATTGCAATATTCGTGGAGCGACAAGTTGATGAATTCCTCGATCGTCGTCTTGACGATCTGATCACCGCTGATTTGCTTAATCAAATTCTCGATGCCCTGAAAGACCTTCTCACCCGACTCGTAAATGAAGAGGGCTTCGAACAGAGGATCAGGGATTTCGTTTCCGGCCGCTTGGATGATCTGGCTCGCAGCAATGCCACGCTGGCCGAAACCTTCACGCCCGAAACCATCGCCTTCATCAAGGAGCGCATTGACAGCCAGGTGCCGCCGATCGTGCAGCATCTGGCGGACATTGCCACCAGTCAGAACACGCGCAAGCAAATCGGTGCGCTCATCAAGCTGGAAGTCGATGAGTATTACGAGCAGCTCTCGCTTATCAAGAAGATTTTTATTTCGCGCGAGCGTATTCATCGCGAAGTAGACGAGCTGGTGAATAAGACGCTGCCAAAGCGCATCGAAGAGTATCTGCGTGGCCCGGCCTTCGAGCAGGAAGCCGAAGCATTCCTGAATGCAACGATTGACAACGTGCTGGCGCGGCCGCTAAACGTGTTGGTGGGCCAGATCGAGTCTCAAAGGTTTGAGTCGATAAAGTTACAGATAACGAATCGCATTCTGGAACTGGCCAAGAGTGAAGAGCTCGCGGCCTCGGTTTCTAACTATGTCACCCAAGCGATCGAGCGACTTCGTCCGCAAACACTCGGCTCGGCGCTGCAACAGGTGGATTCTGACTCCATTGAGCGGGCAAAGCATTTTTTGACCAAAAGTCTTCTGGGACTCCTGGCCCGCGACGACACCGCCCGCACGATTAACGCAATCCTAAGTTCACAAATTGAACGGCTGCTGATAGCGCCCATCGGACGGCTCGGCGATCACATCTCCCAGGATTCGATCAAGCGAGCCAGCGCGGCGCTCGTCGAACGCATAACAGACGCAGCTCGCGAACGGCTGCCAACCGCGATTGCAGAGTTTGATGTCGGCGGACTGGTGCGAAAGAAGGTATCGGATTATCCGATTGAAAAACTCGAGGCGCTGGTGCTATCGGTCGCTCAGCATCACTTGAAGACCATTGAGCTTTTTGGCGCGATGATCGGTTTCTTAATTGGAATAGGGCAGGCAATTTATTTCTGGCTGACCTACACGCCGGGCCGTTGACCAGGGGCAATCAACTGCAAGCTATGATCAAATGGCTGCCGTTCAGCACTCTTTAAGCTCTCAGACTTGAATGTAGCCGAATCTGCGTCGCCAGATACCAGATGTTGCCCCAGGCATCTTTCACCCAGGCAGTGCGATCTCCGTATGGTTGATCTGTAGGCGGTTGCATTGCGGTGGCCCCAGCCCTAACGGCGCGTTCATACATCACGTCGACGTCTTCCACGTAAGTGTAAAGCGCCGGCGGCATTGGTTGAGACTCACCGCGTGCCTCGCCCATTTCTATCATCGAGTCTCCTATGCGCACCGTCGCGTGGTGAACTAGCCCCTCGGGCGACTGGTGGCGCGAGACCTCCTCAGCGTCAAAAGCTTGCTTCAGAAATTCAATCAGCGCCGGGACGCCGATCGGATGCAGAAAAGGAGTCACCGCCCGCAGACCCTGCGGGATGTAAGTCTCCGCGGGACCAAGCTTGTGCGTCGCAATCCACCACACGTTGCCGCTGGGGTCCTTCACACCGGCTTCTCGATCGCCGTAAAACTGATCGACGGGCTCTTCCAGCGAGGTGGCGCCCGCTGCCAGCGCTCGTTGATAGACTGCATCGGCGTCAGGCACATAAAGATGCAGCGCAGTGAGTATTTCTTCAATGCCCTCCATACCGCCAATCATCAGTTTTGAATCACCGATGGCGGCCTCGGCGTGCATGCCACCCGCCGATCCGATGGTGCGGAATGTTTCGACCGCGCCAAGCGCCTGTTTCATAAAATCGAGTAACTCCTCGGCGCGGGCGACAGTCAGATAGGGCGTGATGGTGTTGTAGCCGGCGCGGATGTGTGTTGCTGGTTTTCTTTCTTCGGCAGGTTGTGCTTCAGTGGTCATGGTTGCTTTCCTCAATTCTGCTTCGAGTTGTATTTTGAAATCTGCCCGCGGCAAGTCGCGTAAATCTTCGGCGATCTGCGCCAGACCGGCGAGGCTGGGATCGAAGGAGACCGCCACGACGTCGCTATCCCGCGCAATGATGGCGGCGATGGCCTGGTCAAGTTGGTTGAACAGAAAACGTTCAGACATTTTTGTTACTCTCCAGCACTTCTGTTACTCTCCGCCACTCTTGTCACCTAGCCGACCACGCAAATTCTCGAGCGCGCGAAACTGCAACTGCTTAACTGCTCCTTCGCTGCGCCCGAGTTCGCCTGCGATTTCCCGAATGCTCTTCTCCTCGCTAAAGCGCAGTTGGATTACGCGGCGCTGGTCAGCGGGAAGCTGATCGACGCAACGAAAAAGACGGGCGCGCCGCTCGATTTCTTCTACGTGAATCGCGTCTCCCGCGACGAACAGGCGAGAAGCTGGGCTGGAGGATTCGGGTAGCTCCCTGGACATGCGTCGCGAGTGATCAGCAATCGCGTTCGCGGCTATGCGAAACAGCCACGCAGCAAACGGCGCGCCGCGCCACTTGAATTTGCCCAGGTTCGCAAGAGCTTGATGAAAAACGTGCGCCGTCAACTCTTCGGCGGCTGAGCGCTGGCGAACTCGCCGCGCGACATAGGCATAGATGCGCTCGAAGTGGAGTTCATACAGTTCGGCAAAACGGCCCGGGTCTTTCTGTGCCGCCTCGATCAAGAGTCGTTCCTCTTGCTGATTGTCTCGAGCCTTCAAGACTAGCCCTCACCAAACCGTCTTCCATGTATATAAACTGCTGAGCAACGAAAAGGTTACGGCAGACGTGTCTTGCTAAGACAGGATTACTATCTTTGGTGGCGCCTAATCTCGTCCCGTACAAAGATTCTGTCATAAATACGGCAGGCCCCGGCCCTCGTAAACCTTGTGTTCTTTGCTTCGATGAACTATGAAGGGCCTGCAATTATGAAGACAAGAGTTTGCTCAACACCCGCTGAACAAAACGAGATCGAGTTGTGTGTTAGCCATTTTGCAATCAATAACAAAGGCTTATCATGCGTGACATGAAAGCAATCGCAAATGAGCACCCACCGCGAAATCTGACGATCCGTCATGGAGACGCTCGCGCGCTGGATTGGATCCCGAATGAGTCGGTTCACCTAGTAGTAACCTCGCCGCCTTACTGGACTTTAAAGCGTTATCCTGAAAATGATTTGCAACTAGGGCATGTTGAAGATTACGACCGATTCCATGACGAACTAGCCAAAGTTTGGACGCATTGTTATAGAGCACTTGTGCCCGGTGGTCGATTGGTTTGCGTTGTGGGCGATGTATGTCTGTCACGTCGGAAACATGGTCGCCATGTCGTGATGCCGCTTCACGCCGACATCATAGTCAGAGCACGGCGCATAGGCTTTGATAATCTGAACCCAATTATCTGGTACAAAATCGCTAATGCTAACTATGAAATTGAGAATGGCTCCTCGTTCTTAGGAAAACCATACGAGCCCAACGCAATCATCAAAAATGACATTGAGTTTATCTTGATGTTGCGAAAACCTGGTGGGTACAGACAGCCAACAATGGAGCAACGAGATTCGTCACGCCTGACCAAGGAAGAATATCAAGAATGGTTTCAGCAAATCTGGACTGTACCTGGGGAGTCCACGCGAGAGCATCCCGCGCCTTTTCCTGAGAAGGTGGCCTATCGATTGATCCGCATGTTCTCGTTTACTGGCGATACTGTGCTCGATCCGTTCATGGGGACCGGTACAACTTTGTTAGCGGCCACGCGCTGCGAGCGGAATGCCATCGGAGTAGAGCTTGAATCTAACTATATCCGAATCGCCCAACGAAAACTGGACAAACAGCTACATGGGCTTTTTAGTTCAGAGACGCCGACCGAAGTTACTCACAAAAGCGACTCTCATACTTCGCAACAAGTTGCGTGATGAAGTTGTCATAGTACACATGACTCGTTTTCTGTGGCGCTAGTTCACTCGTCACCAAACTCGCCGGATGTACTCCATCATAATTCACAACTATTACCGTCAGCGCCTCTGGCTGATCGTTTGGTTCTTCTAAGGATTCTCTTAAAGGGATCGCCTCGAAAACCTTGACAGTATCTTCCACAACCTTTTCCATCTTGAAGGTTGGCCGCTCCAAACCGCGAGCAAAGGCATCTGGATTTTCATATAATAGGAGACGTATTAATTACAACCGTCGCACCAACAACACAATCCCTCCGGTGATTGTGCATGTGATTGCAGTACGCGATGATGTCCCCATATCTGTTCTTTCGAGCTTTGCCGTGGGCCGTCATTAATGTTTTGTGTTCTACCGAGACTCTTACTGACAACTTCGGGAGCAAGTGCTTTTCATAGAAAACTAGATCTACATTCCGCACGGTGACGCTTGTAGATACGCTAGCATTCTTGAGTGGAGCTAGTTCTTCAGATCGGACCAACCGTTCGATTGATGAGGATGCTACACAGAGATCATCAACTATGAAGTCTGAAAGCGCGTCAGAGTTTTTCTGGGCCCGGGGGTTGAAACCCAAATGCTGATTAATCCAGTCTACGTATCGCTGAGGGGCGCGCATGGTCGCGTCATGCTATCACCGGTGGATTTTTTCACCAACATAGCTTGATAACAGTCACGCCGGCTGACGAGCAGCAATCTAATTCCCGGGCGACATAAGTTCCGCGGATTGCACGGCCTTTGGATCAAATGGCGTGGCCAGAAACTTCTTAGCCACTGCCTGTGCATTATCGTAATTGATACCAGACGTTATCGCCTTATTGTATTCAGTCACGGCACGATTGCGCTCGCCCTTCGCGTCATAAGCATTGCCGCGCTTGATGCGCGCCCAGACCTCAATCCAGGTCGGCTTCAAAGTGCCGTTGAGTGCGGCTTCGAAGTTGTCGAGCGCTTGCTGCCAATTGCGCTGCTCGAGATAAAGCATGCCGAGATTGTAATAGACCCACGAATTCGAGCGGTCCAACTTCAAGGCCGCTTCAAACTGCTGTTGGGCTTCGGCGTAAAGTCCTTCCTTCATCTGCTCAATGCCGCGCCGCGCAATGATGGAAACGCGTAGGTCGTCAGACATGCGCAGGATTTTGTAGTTTGGATCGACTACGACTTCGATCGGCTGGCCGTTTGATTCGAAGTCGAAATCCTCGCTCTTGCCTTCGATCTTTGTAGTGGTAGTTTGATTGTCGCCTTCGGCGCGCAACATCAACTCCACTGGCATACGCAGAGTTTCGAGTGTCTGCTTAACCGTGCCGCGCGTGCGAAATTTTCCTGCGCGTGTGCGGATGATCTGGTAATCGACAGTAAACTCCGGAACGCCGGTGCCTTCCACCCACTGCGCAAAGAAATAGCGCATGTTCTCAGCCGCAACCTGTGACGTCAGGTGCTCAAAATCATCGATGGACGCGTTCTTTCCTCGATATTGCTCGAGGAAGTTATGCAGCAACCAGTCAAACTTCTCTTTGCCGATCGTTTCGCGCAGCATGCGAAAGACCATTGCCCCTTTGTGAAACACAATCGACTGGTAAGCTGCGGATTGATCATCCAGAGCGCTGGGCGCTCGCGCGATCGAGGCGGTTTGCTCAAAAGTCAGCGCGCGCTCTTGTTGCTCGCGTTGCGCTGCTTCCAGGGCGCCGCCCGTCAGATTCGTTTCACGAAATGCGAAGGTGCTCCACTCCGCCAGACCCTGCGAAAGCCACGCATCATCAAACGACTTTAAGCCGACTGTCTGGCCCCACCACTGATAAGCAACTTCACGCTGCAACTTCTCTTCAGGCATGGGACGCGTCGAATCGAAAAGCTTCGAGGCCAGGAAGATGATTCCGGGCCCGGAGTTAGTGTCCAGACTTTCATCGTCAACCTGGGCGACAACCAGGCGCGTGCCAAAAAGCGGCGCGCCATACTGTTTCGAGTAAAACTCCAGTACCTGGCCCATCATCTCGGCGTAGTTATTAATACGACCTTCACTGCCGGGCTTTGCGTAAAATTGAATCTCGTAATTCCCGAAGCGCAGGTTTTGGTTGATGTATTGTCCGGCGGCAAAATTTCCGACCAGGACCGGCTGGCGATGAACAAAACGGTAACGGATGGCGCCTTCTTTGGGTGAAGACTGCGCCGTAACCGGGTCATCGCTTGTGCCGGCCACTTGCATACCGGCGGGAACGATCAGGGTGATGTCCGAGGTGGCGCGGTCGACCGCATAGTCGTGAAAAGGAAACCAGCGCGAGGCATACATCAAATAAGACCCCTCGGGTCCCACATAAGCCAGGCGTTTGGTTGCCAACGGTCCGCCTTCGGGAGACAGCAACGCGCCGCTCCAGCGAAAGCGAAGCGTCACCGGCTGATTCGCCGGGACCACCTGGCCGAGATCGACTCTCACGCTTGGTCCGAGCGCGCCCACGCCAACAGCGTCCTGAACGAAACCAGTCAGGGGTCGTCCATCGCGATCGATACTCTCAACCTTGAGCGAGCCATTGAGCTCGAAGACGAGTGAACGCGTTGCTTCCTGAGGAATCAGGGTTACATCCGCGCCCGCTCGGAGCAAATGTTGGTCGGGTATTAATTGCGCTTCCATGCGGTAATCTGTGATGTCAAAACGCGTGGCAGCCTGTTGCGGCGCGGGTTGCTGGGCGCTGGCGTGCAACGCGCAAGCCATCAGTACGGCAAGCGATGTAAACAAATTGGAAAAAGCGTGGGGAAAGGCGGACCTCAGTAGCTTCATATTATCTCTGCTTTGTCGGGCGGTTGTTTCCTGGATTATACAACCGGGATTGTTATTAAAGAACAGTACAGCAGCCCCAGGCTTCGCGACCTGGCCTGGTGGGTTTCGGTTCCCGGTTCCGGCAAATAGTGGAAGCGCTGCGCCGGGATTTTGGATGGTAAACGCGTGCGGGCGGTTGGCTGGACGACAGCGAGTGCCACGGAATTAGTCGGGCCAACTACGGAGCCTGTCCTGCGTGATTACGGTGCGATGTCCCGTTAACCTTTTGAATCGGATCAATAGACCGGCGGAAAACACGTGCTGAAGCCGGAGGCGAGTCAAGATCGGTCTTATCGGTAACTGTCTTACCGCCTCGCGGCGATGGCCGCTTGACAGCCTTGGAATTCCCGGCATAAAGTCGATTTCATTCCCGTTGAACTCGATGATTTTGGCCGGATGGAGCCAGGATACCCAACCAAGAATCCTGCAAGTTTGTTTCTCTTATTGTGAAGGGGCCGCGTCTCTGCCGACGCTCCAGCCGCGCCAGTTTGCTTTGCCGTTGCCCGTAATGGGACGCTACAAGATCCGAGGCTGCATACCCGCTAAAAGGAGTCGCTTTATGAAATATGCCGTGAAGCTCTCACTCGTTCTGTTTGTCTGCGTGTTTAGCCTGCAGCAACTGCCGGCGCAAACTCGAAACGTTCGAGTGAACTACAAAGAAACGACGCTGAAGAATGGCTTGCGTGTGATCACCGTCGAAGATCACACTGCGCCCGTCGTCTCCACCGCCGTTACTTACAATGTCGGCTCGCGTGACGAACACAAGGGCCACACGGGTTACGCTCACCTCTTCGAGCACATGATGTTTAAGGGGTCTGAAAACGTCGGCGCCGGCGAGCACCCGGTGCTGATTCGAAACAACGGCGGCAACGACAATGCGTCGACCAGCGAAGATCGCACCAATTACTTCGAGGCCCTGCCCGCAAACCAACTCGAGCTGGCGCTGTTTCTGGAGAGCGATCGCATGCGCAGCCTGGCCGTGACAAAAGATAATCTCGACAACGAGCGACACAACGTTCAGGAAGAGCGGCGGCAACGCGTTGATAATCAGCCTTACGGCAAAAGCGGCGAGCTGCAGCAGGAAATGCTTTACGACAATTTTGCTTACAAGCATTCGGTGATCGGCTCGATGGAAGATCTGAATGCAGCGTCAGTCGACGACATAAAAGACTTCTTCCGTATCTATTACGCGCCAAACAACGCGGTACTGGTTTTAGTGGGCGACTTCAAAACCAGTGACGCACTTGCTAAAGTGCGGAAGTATTTTGAAAGTATTCCGCGCCAGCCCGATCCTCCGCCAGTAGATCAAACCGAGCCCGAGCAAAAAGCCGAGAAGCGCGCCACCGTCAGCGACCAGCTGGCGCGCGCGACACAGGTGGCAATTGCCTATAAGACAGTCCCCGGCAACACTCCGGATTTTTACGCGTTACAGGTTTTATCGGCGGCGCTGCAAGGTGGCCAGAGCTCCCGGCTTTATCAGAAGCTCGTGCGGGACAAGGAAATGGTCACGAGTGTGGGCGGATTCAATGCCGAAAGCCGTGGGCCGGGAGCTGTATATATAACGGCGACGCTGCGTCCCAACTCTAAAACCGACGCCGTTGAGTCGACGATCTACGACGAGATTCAACGCCTGAAGACAGAGCCTATTGCTGATTGGGAGCTGCAAAAAGCAAAGAGCGCCACGCGCCGCTCGTTTCTTCAAAACGCCCAGCGATCGTTGTCGAGTGCAATCACGATCGGGCAATACGCTATCTACTATAGCGAGCCTGGTTTAATAAATACGCGGCTTGACAAAGTTGGCGCCGTCACCAAGGCCGACGTGCAGCGAGTCGCAAATAAGTATTTGACCAAAGAAAACCGGGTCGTCGTGATTACGACGCCGAGTGGCGGCCGGGGCGCAGCCGGCAACGTTGGTCAGTAAGACGGACAGCAAGAAGGAGAGTTAATAGCCATGATGAATCACAAAACCACAAAGACCTTTGCGGCGACGATCATTCTAACGATTGCTGCATTTGCTGCCGCTGGTGCTTTAGCCCAGGAACGAACCGCGCCCCAGCAGGATCAGTCGACACAGTCGCGGAAATCGACCGTTCTGAAAAACCGCGCGCCGGTCAGTAAAGAACTGTTGAAGGTAAAGCTGCCAAAAGCCAGGGAAGCGACGCTGAAAAACGGTTTGCGGGTGCTGCTGCTTGAGAATCACAAGGTGCCCTTGTTTTCCATGCAGATGGTGATCATGAGCGGGGGACTTTCCGATCCGGCAGACCATCGCGGGCTGGCTTCTTTCACAGCCTCCCTCCTGCGCGAAGGCACAACCAGGCGAACCAGCAAAGAAATTTCCGAGCAGATAGACACGCTCGGCGCCACGCTGACTGCGAGCGCGGGTGTCTCCAGCTTTACCTCGACGGTTGCAACGTCGGGCCTGGTCGATAACCTTGACCAGGTGCTGGACATCTTTGCCGACGTAGTTCGCAATCCGAAATTTCCCACCGACGAAGTCGAAAAGTTTAAGACACGCACGCTGGCGGGTTTGCAGTTTCTGCGTTCCAACCCGACGTACCTCGCCCAGGAGAGATTCAACCGCGCCGTCTACGGCGATCATCCCGCCGCGCTGGTTACGGCGCCACTGGAATCGTTGAAACGAACGACTGCGGCCGACCTCGCGCAGTTTCATTCCATCTATTACCGTCCCAACAATGCGCTGCTGACAGTCGTCGGTGACGTGAAGCTAAGCGAAATCATGCCCAAACTTGAACGTGCGTTTGGTGATTGGGAAAAGGGCAACGTCTCGCAAGCATCGATTCCGCCCGCACCGGCACAGTCGGATTCGCGTATCTACCTGATCGATCGACCGGGGTCGGTGCAGACGGTTTTATATCTTGGCAACCTGTCCATTCAACGAGCTGATCCCGACTATTTTCCGTTGCTGGTAATGAACAAAGTAGTGGGGGGCGATTCGGCCTCGCGTCTGTTTCTAAACCTGCGCGAAGATCACGGTTACACCTATGGGGCCTACAGCTCGTTTGGCAGTTCCAAATACCGGGGTACCTGGGCGGCAAACTCTTCGGTACGCACAGAGGTGACCGAAGGCGCGATGCGTGAATTTATGTATGAGCTGAAGCGCATTCGCGCGGTGCCGGTTGAGACTGAAGAACTGGAGAACGCCAAGCGCGCGCTCATCGGCAGCTTCGCTCTGTCGCTTGAAGATCCGCAGGCTCTGTTGCAAAACATCGTGACGCAGAAGCTTTACGATTTGCCGGCCGATTACTGGGACAGTTATCCGCAAAAGGTAGCGGCGGTAACTGCCGCGGACGTGCAGCGCGTGGCGCAAAAATACGTCGACATGGACCATCTGCAAATCGTTGCCGTAGGTGACGCGTCGAAAACACGCGGCATTCTGGCAAAGTATGGAACGGTGGAAGTCTATGACGCGGAAGGCAAGCCAGTCGCTGGCGGCGGCCAGTAAATACACGTTGTAACGCAAACTGTTAGTTTGCGAGGATGGTTGCCGCTCAGTTGAGAGGTCACGATCATCGCAATCTAACAGATTGCGTTAGCGGACGTCCGATGAAATCCAATTCTTTCTGATCGTCGTTAACCTCAGGCAAAATCCTGTCAACCGGTGCAAATGTAAAACCATCCCGCGAGGGAATTATTCTATAGCTGTGTGCCGACGGCGCGACAGTAAACGAATAGTTTCCTTGATCGTCCGTGGTTGAAGCCAGCACGGTGCCCTGCGGGCTGATTAGAACAACTACCACGTTGGCAATCGGTTCATTGTTGGCATCTTTCACTCGTCCGGTAATCTTCACCGTCGCTCGCGCCGGCTTGGCTTCGGTTTCCACAGGCGAGGATTCGGGAGTTGGAGATGCGGGCGGGGACATATCTGGTGTTGGGTTCACGCTCGGCTGAGGCGTGGCTTCAGGTGTCACAGTGGGGGGAGAAATGGGAGACGCTTGTGGCGCCGGTGGCGAAGTTGATCGGGGTGACGAGGGCGCTTCCGGACTTGACGTGGCTTGTGGCGTGGGCGCCGCGGGAACCTCGGGCGACGAAGTTGCAGTTTGAGTTGGCGCGGCCTCGGGCGTGGCAGTGACGGCAGTTGCGATAGTCATTGCGGGGGTTGTCGCCGATTTGGCTTCTGGCGACGCGATTGGCTGCGAAGGCGGATTCGTGATCTCGCGAGCAGGTGGTTGCGCATTCGCCGCGACTTCCGCGGCTGGTCCAATTCTGTCGTCGAGTCCGGCAAGCGAACCGTTGATCTTCCGGTAGAGCTGTTCGATCACTGCGCGACGAACCGGATCAGGTTCACCGGCGTTGTAACTCTTGATGTAATAAGCAAGAGCTTCTTCTTTCTTGTCCTGGCGTTCGAGAGCGACGCCAAGATGCCACAGCGAGATACGAAATGCCGGCGTGCCGGCGGGCAGTATGTTTGCCGCTCGCTTCAAGTGGTCTACCGCATCGTCTAGTTTGTCCTCATTAAAACTTGCCCAACCCGAAATGTCCTCAATGCGGCCGCGCAAAAGATTGGACAACACGTTGCGCGGCGCGTCGGGAACATCCGGCGTCCCTCCCGCGGAGATGGCGCGAGCCCGCACCTCCCGAAGCTCATCAGCCTGCACGGCCACCGTCGCAGCCGGAACATCCAGCCCCGCGTCGGCACTGGTTCGCGCAGCTTCGGTTAATTCAAGAATTGTCTGAAACCCGATCCCTTTTTGCAGCAAACGGCTCGCGGCGTAAAGCTGGCGATAGACACGCGCTGCATCATCGCCCGCGGCAAACTCCTTCGCCGCGGCGATCGCACTTTCCTCGTTAATCGCACCACCGTTATTTTCCTGTTTCACAAAAGTTGCAAAAATGAGGAGCGCCTTGAGGGTTTTCGCGTTGTTTTCCGTGTCGGCTGCGGCGGACTGGAATATAGCGGCACGGCGCTCGGGCGCAAGCAGCTCGATAAAGTTAGAACTTCGCGCGGCAGCCCGACCCGCAAGCAGTGTCTCAATCTGATTGTCTTTCACGCTAAACGACTGCATCAGAACTTCCGCCGCTTCATCGTAGAGTCCCGCGGCCGCGAGGGCGTTTGCCAGCTCATAATCGAGTGTTGGGAAATTTCCATACTGGCGCGCAAATCGCAACGCGCGTTCCGCCTCAAGCGGCTTCTTCTGCGCTATTAAAGCGCGCGCAAAGGCCACCTGCGACCAGCTGTAGCGTGGTTCGATCTCGACGGCTCTGCTTCCTAACAGCTGGGCCAACTGGCTCTCGTTGTGGGCGGCAAACCAGTATGCGGCGCCCGCAAGCAGTCCCACGTTTCGCGGATCACTCTGAAGAGCTTTATCGAGTTCGCTCTTCGCCTCATCCGTTCGGCCGAGGTCGAGAAGCGACAGCACGGCGCCGGCGTGCGCCGCTTTGTCCGCGGGATCAGCGGCCAACTGCTGGCGATATAAGACAAGCGCTTCTTCAGTCTTTCCAAAAGCGCGGTTGAGATCGGCAAGACTACGCTGGGCGCTTTTTGAAGTTGGATCAAGCTCGAGCGCCCGTTTGTATTCCTTCGCTGCGTCTTCGAGGCGAAGCGAAATATGAAACGCCCGCCCGAGCACCTGATGGGCTTCAGCCAGATCGGGCGCAAGACTGATCGCCTGCGTCGCCAAGCGGGCGGCGGCGTCGCCCTGCTCAGTCGCAAGATAAAAGCCGGCAATCGCCAGCAATCGCCTGGGATCACTACCGAATTTCGTTTCGATGTTTTGAACGGCCTTACTCGCGGCCATGCGCTCGCCTCGCAAATAAAGATTCAAGGGGATTTGTGAGATAACTCCGGAGAACAACTTCTCCGAAGGATTGGCGGGAGCGTCCGCGATCGCCAGCATCATTTGTTCAATACCACCGGCGTTATCGCCCTGCTTCAACTTGGCATCGCCAAGCGCTGCACGAGCGCTGACGAGCAGTTCCGTCGCGCGCGATTTCGATTTCGAATCGGGATGGCTGTCGAGGAAAGCTTTGAGTATGACGATGCGTTCTTCGAGAGGCTTCGTGAGCGTCAGCTCCACTGCTTCAGACTCGGCTTCATCGTCAACGCTCGATCCCGGTTGTTTCGTTTTCGCCGGGGCTTTTTCGTTGCGGGACGCTGGGGTTTTAACGCTGACTGGGAGTGCGTCAATCATCGCCTGCGTTAACACCGGATCTGGTCGACCTGAATCTTTGTCAGTCGTCGGCAGACTTGCGGTTGAAGTTACTGGAGGCGTCTTATTGAAATCGTCGGCACTTATACCGAGTTTTTGCGCCATCGAGTTCACGAAATACTGCACGCCTGCGTTGAGCCCTTCGCTGAATCGACCAGCTTCAACAGGCGCGCGCATGCGTTGGCCCATTTCGCCCAGCACGCCTTCCGGCAGTTCCGTCTGAACCGACTTGCTAAACTGCGTGAACGACGTTTTTTCGCCGACAGAAACAACGAGCAACAAACTCTTCTTCCTGCTGGTGAGCGCGCCGACTCCCCAGTCGAGCGCCAGCCGACGCGAGAAATCGAAAATCTCCTGACCGCCGGTCGACTCGACGACCGCAATGGCAAACTCGATCCCGGCCTTCTGCTTCACATTTTCCAGAACGTTTTCCAGTTGCAGCCGCGTCTTTTCGTCTACCACCCCGGTGAAGTCATTTACGTGGCCGGTCGGCTTGGGAAGTGGCGTCCTGGTCTGTGCCCGTTGATTTGTGACAACAAAGAGAAATAGCGCCGTGCAGCCAAGCAAAAGTAATGTCCCCTCAGCCCGACGATGATCAGATAATTTCATTTGTTAGACTCTTATTGTTCGGTCTTACTGGCGGCCGGTGAAAGAATGTTTCGCCGCTTTCTTATCAATCCAATGGGAGACGTTCGGGAGCGCCATGATAACATCGCGTGCTTTTGTCAGCGAACGGATGCCAGGGGACGGTCGGCACTACAGAACCGCTAGTACCCAGGCGGGCCAGGTATTGGAAAACAATTCTCAGAGGTTTCAGTGAGCGAACTCGATCAGGCATGGACGCTCGCAATCGCGGAAGCAGAAGAGCGCGCGCGCGCCGCCGGACGAACTGACATTTCCGAGTATCTGGCTTTGCGCAAATCCAACGACTTGCTCCGGATAACAGGCTGCAAGTGGCTGCTCGCCACGTTTGAGAAAGTCGCCGCGGAAGCGAATCGCGTCGGCGCCGGCATTCAAATCTCGCAGGATGAGCACCACCGCTTCAAAGTTGGCACGGCCAGCATGGTTGGCAGTCGCCTGAGCCTCGGCAAAGGCCTGCGAATGCTTTTCGTAGACGTCGGCTGGCCGCGCGCGCCTCGCGATGGATTTATTCGCGGCGGCGGACTGGCCTCGGCTCACATCAAACATCGCGGAATGAAATCCGTAAATGAAGACCTCCGGCTTGTTCTCACGCCGAGCGGGGCGCCGGGTTGGATCCTGCGCGGAGGTAAACACGAATCACCATCCGAGATCCATGAGGCAAACGTGAGAAAGCACATTTCGATCCTGCTTGATGATGCGCGCATCCATGCGAGCTGATTCACTTCCGCCCCCTTGCTCCTCCTGACGATTTCCGCATCCCACTTGAAAGAGTCGGACGAGGCTTTCGCATGTTCCCGGCTTGGTGACAGAATAGCTGCATGGCAGGAACGCTCTACCTTGTTTCCACTCCAATCGGTAACCTCGAAGACATCACTCAACGCGCCCTCAGGTTGCTCGGTGAGGTGGATGTGATCGCCTGCGAAGACACGCGACACACGCGCAAGCTGCTCAATCATTTTGGCATCAAAGCCAAAACCGTTAGCTATCACGAACACAACGAGCGCGAACGCGCCACCGAACTACTTGAGCTAATCAACCGCGGCTCCGACGTAGCAATCGTTTCCGACGCCGGCACTCCCGTTATTAATGATCCGGGATTTCGGCTGGTCCAACTGGCAATCGCAAACAACGTGCGGGTCGTTCCCGTTCCCGGCCCCAGCGCGTTAATTACGGCTCTGGCAGCTTCCGGTATGCCGACCGATGAATTCTTTTTTGGTGGGTTTCTGCCCGCGCGTTCAGGCGCGCGGCGCACGCGCCTGACTGAGCTTCGTTTGCTACCCGCAACGCTGATCTTCTACGAGGGACCGCACCGCATCGCAGCAACTCTGAAAGATGCGCATGAAATACTCGGCGAGCGCGAGGCAGTCGTCGCCCGGGAGTTGACGAAATTGCATGAGGAGTTAGCGCGCGGACGTTTGAGTGAGCTGGCCGCGCGTTTCTCTTCTTCCGCAAGCGCGCGCGGCGAGATGGTCCTAATCATCGACCGCGCGGTAATTCAAGGCGAAAGCGTGAAAGAAAAAGCCTTCGCCAGTATCGCAGCGCTGATTATGCAGTTGGAAAGCGCAGGACTGGATCACCGCGCGGCGTTAAAGAAAGCCGCGAAGGAGTTGGGGATCTCAAGAGACGAAGCCTATCGCCGTCTGGTTGCTGAACGCGGCAACTAGAAGCGGTGGTTAGCCGCTTCCTCACTGCGCCAACTAAAATATTTTCCATGCTGAGAAATGACAAATGGAAAATGGACCTTCTGTTCTGACTCAACCTCACCCACCACTCAACTGCGCCGGTAATTGCTTATCCACTGTTGGACGAGTGGGACGATTAGCAACTTCCCACATGAGCATGTAAACCGTGCGTGCGACTTTCTCCATCTTTTGATAATCAATCTTGTCGGCCGAGTCGCCGGGGCGGTGATAGTCTTCGTGCTCGCCGTCAAAGAAGAAAACAATGGGAATGCCTTTGCGCGCATAGTTGAAATGGTCGCTGCGGAAAAAGAAGCGGTTGGGATCGTTTGGATCGTCGTAGCGATAGTCGAAAGTGACATTCAGATATTGTTTGTTCACGCTCTCAGTCAGATCGCCAAGCTCAGTGCTCATCATCCTTGAGCCGATGACATAAATTTCATTCGGTCCCGAGAGTTCTTTGTTTCTGGGGTTTGTATCGCCTTCCTTTTTGCTGCGGCCAATCATGTCAATGTTAATTTGCGTAACAACCTTGTCGAGCGGAATCGTGGGATAGTTTGTGAAGTAACGCGAGCCCCACAGTCCTTTTTCTTCGCCGGCGTGCCAAACAAAAAGTATCGAACGTTTGGGTCGCGTGCTCGCCTTCGCCAGCGCTTCGGCCATCGCCAGAAGCGCGGTCGTTCCGGAACCGTCATCGTCAGCGCCGTTGTAGATAGCATCACCGTTAACCGGAATGCCGATACCTACATGATCGTAATGGGCGCCGAGCGCGACGTATTCATTCTTCAAAACAGGATCGCTGCCTTCAAATACGCCGACCACGTTCTGCGTTCCCACCCCATCCGATTTTGTCCTGACCTTCATTGCCAGCTTCTTTTCCGGATTCAAAGCAAAAGGTTCCGGCAGTTTGCCGCCGAAAACTGATTCGAAGATTGCCGTCGCGCTTTGCCTTTCACCCTGAAACAGGAGATTTGCCAGTCGTGGCGAGGCAACAATGCCCGGGATCAGCGGTCCATTTGCCGTCTGAAACTTCTCGACTGTCGTAATTCCACGTTCCGTAATTCGGTTGCGGTTGCGGTCCCAGTTTGCGATGAACTGAAAATCCGGAATAATGACGATGCCTGCTACACCTTGCTTTTGCGCGTAGTCGCTGGCGTTCATCCAGTCTTCGCCGCGCTTGCCTCGCAGGTCCGCATTCGTAACGCCGCGCGGCAGACCATCAGGCGGCGCGAAGATGACAGCAATCTTTCCCTTCGCGTCTAATCCTTTGTAGGCGTCGATCTCCTTCGACTTGATAAACCAACCGTTGCCGGCAAACACGAGTGGCGCCGCGGCAATATCAGCCGGCCGCGAAAAAGGAATGTAATCGTCTCCCAGGGCCAACGTCTGACCGTTGTATTGCGCAGTCGTCTCCGCTTTATCGATCACGTCTCTACGCAGCGCAATCTTTTGAAAGAATGTGCCGTCATCACCAGCAGGTTTGAATCCCCACCGCGACAAGTTCATGGCCAGAAATTTCGCGGTTGTGTCGAGCCCGCGCGAAGGCGTGTCGCGCCCTTCCATCTCGTCGGAGGCGATGAAGGAGAGATAGTCTTTGAGTTGCGCAGCCGAGATTGTGTCCGCGCCTCTTAGCGAGGCAACAGAGAGCGGCGCGGCTTTCCGGATCTGGTTGGTTTTACGCTGAGCCAGGGCGCGCGGAGCTATCGGGGCTGCTGAAAAACTAAAGACGAGTACGCTCGTCAGGACAACTATTGCAAGTGATCTTCGCATGTATTCTCCGGTGTAATTCGCTTTGAGAATGATTTCATTTCGGGGGTTGATTTACTACGCAGCAGGCTCGGCGAATGTTTAGTAGTTATATTTCAGGAGTCTCTGATCAAGTGACGCTGGGTAGGTCTCTTCAATGCTTTCAACTTGAATCCTAGCCAGGCAGCGGGGCAAGGCGGAGTGGTTCACGATTTACGATTCCCGGTCTCCTTACTGTCTAGGACACTTCGTTGCCCCACACGGCAGCCCCGAGCACGATTGCCGCATCCCCTTTCACATCGACGACATTGTTCCCATACGTATAAATCCGCACCGCGATAGCTCCGACTACGACCAAGAGTGCCGCGATTAAGACCTTTGCAATGGTGCCCACTCTCTTCTTCATGTCAATCGATGATAGGTCTTTAGGATGAACCAAAGATACTCCACGTTGGCCCTGCGCCTGCCGTCTGCTCCTGCTTCCTCCTTCTGCGTAATCCGTGTAATCTGCAGATTCTCTTTGCGTTCTTTGCGTCCTTTGCGGTCAATTGCTTTGTTGCCGCGAGACCCACCCGCTATCGCAGGTGGTACTGACTGCTCCATACTAATTGCTGACTGCTGACTGCTGATTGCTGTTTTCGATTTACGATTCACGATTTACCATTTACGATTTACTCCTGGCGATTTACGATTCAATAACCAAATGTCGTTCCAGCAACCGCCGCCCAGTCTCGGCAACCAATACGAAGATGATCGGGTCCTCCGCTCGTACTTAGCGCGCGTCCTTCCCGAAACAATGCTTCGCGAAATAGAACCTTCGCTCATTGAGCTGGGCCGTCTTGCCGGCGGCGATCTCTACCAGATGCAACTCGCCGACAGACTCAATGAGCCTACGTTGACGCAATGGGACGCCTGGGGGAACCGCATCGATCATGTTGAAGTGACGCCTTTGTGGCGTGAGGCTGAACGCATCGCCGTTGACCACGGCCTGGTAGCCACAGCCTACGAGCAGAGGCATGGCAGTTTGTCGCGGGTGCATCAGTGTGCGCTCGCCTATCTCTTCACACCCTCAACCGACATCTATAGCTGCCCTCTGGCCATGACCGACGGAGCAGCACGTACACTTCTCAGTTCGGGAAACCAGGCGCTACTTGATCGCGCCGTGCCGCATCTGACCACTCGCAACCCGGAAGACTTTTGGACCGCCGGCCAGTGGATGACTGAACTCACCGGCGGCTCCGATGTGGGCTTATCGGAGGCAGTGGCAAAGACTGTGACTCAAGAAGGAATGTCTCAAGGTCAGGAAGGTGGGATTAGCACCCCAGCGGGGCTGCCCCGCTGGGGACCCCGCCTTGCCCCCGCTCTTATCTCTGAGTCGCAATTCGCCTGGCGCTTATATGGAACCAAGTGGTTCGCATCCGCCATTACTTCACAGATAGCTTTGACATTAGCGCGCCCTGAAGGCAATCCTCCCGGTGGGCGTGGACTTGCGCTCTTCTACCTTGAATTGCGGGATGAATCTGGTCGGTTGCGCAACATTCAGATCAATCGCCTCAAAGACAAGCTGGGCACACGCAAAGTTCCGACAGCGGAATTAACTTTGGTTGGCACACCGGCGCAGCTCGTGAAAGGAACAACCGATGGCGTCCGCAACATCGCGCCGCTGCTCAATATCACCCGACTGTGGAACGGCATCAGCGCTGTCGCTCTTATGCGACGCGGGCTGGCCCTCGCGTTTGATTTCGCGCGCAAACGCACAGCCTTCGGAGCGCCGCTCTCCGAAAAACCTCTGCACATGGATACTCTTGCCGGCTTACAAGCCGAAGCCGAAGCCGCTTTTCACCTCGCTTTCTATGTGGCGGAGTTGACTGGTCGCGCTGAGACCGCTGGGATGCCCCTTGGGATAAATAGAACGGGCGAGATCGATGAAGATGAAACTCTGTTGCTACGCTTGCTCACGCCGGTAATGAAACTTACTACCGGAAAACAGGCGGTGCTGGTTCTGAGCGAAGTGCTCGAAGCTTTCGGCGGCGCCGGTTACGTTGAAGACACGGGCCTGCCGCAACTTTTGCGCGACAGCCAGGTCTTGCCCATCTGGGAAGGAACCACCAACGTGCTCTCGCTGGACGCCCTCCGCGCTTTGGGTGTGGCGTCCAATGTCCAAGAAAGTCCAAGTCCCGGGAAAGCAATCAGCAATCAGCGATCAACAGAAAGCCGGGTCGGCGATTCTGTCAGCACCATCCGGGGTAGCGACCAGGCCGCAGTATCTCAAGTCGGAATGTCTCAGGGTGAGGAAGGTGGGATTAGCACCCCAGCGGGGCTGCCCCGCTGGGGACCCCGCCTTGCCCCCGCTCCTGACCGCACTGATCCAACGTCCAATATCCAGAGCCAGATTAGTACTGGGAGCGCGGGCGTGCGGGGTCCCCAGCCGGGCAACCCGGCTGGGTTACTCGACTCGCCCGCATCTTCCGCCCCCTTTCAAGCGTTCAAAGCGGCAGTCACGCGCTGCCTGCAAGCCGCCCGCGATCCCCGCCTCATCGACGCCGCACGCACCGCTCGCTCAACCTTGGACCATGCCGAGAGTTGGCTCGCGCAGGCAAAAGACCAAACAGCATTAGAATCCGGCGCGCGCCGCTTTGCTCTGACCCTCGGCCGCACAATGGAACTCGCACTACTAATCAACCACGCTCAATGGTCACAAGATCACGAAGCCGACGGACGAGCCACCGCCGCCGCCAGGCGTTTTGCTAATTCCGGCATCGATCTTCTCGTCGACCACGCCCTGGACGATCTACGGGCGCTCTTCCCGTAATCCTGATAACGAAGCCGAAGCAACATAGGTGCCGGCGGTAGGTGTTGGTCTCCGGCGCCACACGAAAACTTGCTCAAAAAAACAAGAAACTAAACCTTTGCTTCGCAAAGGCTGCGCAGAGAAGACCTGAAAATAAGACACTAATAGCAACTGAGGTGTCTGGTTTACCAGCGTAATATCGCCTCGTTTCACGAATGCCAAATCAGTACCGTATCAGGGTAGTGAAGTTCGAGAGAAAGAACGTCGCAGAGTAGTGGGGCGTACATATGGAATGTGCTGTGTTTTAGCCTTCTATTAAGAGTATTCGTAACTTATCAAAGCAACGCTATGCCCGAACTTTCTGTTGAAAAAGTCGATGTCCGCAAATTGGCTCACGCTTACGTAGCCCTGGCTTTGGCCCAGGACGAGGCGAAGCGTTACGCCAGGAAGCACTCCGCGCAAGCAGCTTTGCTCCCACTACTCACCAGCCTTGATATAACGGCCGAGTTGCTGGAAGAAATATTGCAGAACGTCCTGCCAGAAAAAGATCCACCGCCTTCGCCATCGATAACGTGTTCAAACATGCTGATGTAAAACAGCAAACAGCAGATAGCAGGCAGTAGGCAGCGCCGGATCAGGGTGATGCGCTTGGCGAGGTTGCAGGTGTTGTCGACGCCGAGGATGCGGGCGATGGTTTCTCGATCGCTTTCACCTGGTCGCGTTCCAGAAGAGTCACCACGCCGCGGCGTCGATACCAGATTCCTTCTCCTGTTTCCCACACCTCATCGGCCTCAATGGTGGTGCCGTTTGTGAGCCGAATTGTAACCTGCCCACGCCTGGTCTTTTCGTCTCCGCCCGTCGATACCGGACTGGAACTTAGTGCGACGCGCGCAGATTCCGCTTGAACCGCAGGCGACGGCATCGCACTCGGTGAGGGAGATGGTTCTGGAGACGGAGACGCACTGACTGAGGGCGAGGGACGCAAAGGCAGGAGAGGTATCTGTTGCTGCGTGACAGCCTCCTTCGCTGGTGGCTCGTTGGAACTCTGTCCTGGAATCTCACGCGTTATCCGCTGGTAGACCACGAACAGGACCATGCCTATGACCACGGCAGCGACTGCCATGATGGTGAGAGTCTTCCAGTTCTGTCGGAGTGGTCCGTCGCGCGAGACTTGATACCCAGCCGCTCCCAGCACCGCCGGGCTTCTCGTCTGGGCACCCCGGTTCGCGGGTGGTACTGACACGTCAGGATTACTATCCGAATAGTCTGCAACGAGTGTAGTACCGTCGAATTCGCAGAACTGATCCGTATCAGGAAAACTTGAATCACATTCCGGACAACGTTTCATACAAAGCTCAATGGACAGGACAGGCGGTTAGCCTACGTAGCAGACATTATGTTGGAAAACCTGGGCAATCAGCAATCAGCAAACAGTTAACAGTAATCGGCCTTCAGCAGGATGTAAGCGGATGAAAGAAATCTGGCTTAGGGAAAAGGCGTCGGGTTTCGAGGTCAGCCTCAACCGCAAAGCTCTCACTGTGGTAGGATTTGCCCATGAAACAACGATTCTCGGCCAGCATCTGGCAAGAAGGCGAATGGTTCATCGCACAATGCGTCCAGGTTGATGTTGCGAGCCAGGGCGCGACTGAAGATGAGGCTCTGGAAAACTTAAGGGACGCCCTCGAACTCCACTTCTCACCGCTGGTAGCCACCATAGTTCCCCATGTGCGCGACATCGAAGTCGACATTAAAGCGGCATGAAGCCTCTGCACTTCTTTCCAGTTTTTGGCTAAGGGCGCGAGGTCAAACGAAGATTAGAAGCTGCTGGGTTTTTCGAAGTAGGACAAACGGGCAGTCACGTAAAGTTTGCTAAGACAACCGCGGCTGGAATGAGGACGGCGACCGTTCCGAAGCATCGTGAAATTGCCGCCGGTACTCTCCGAAGCGTTGCGCCAAGCCGGAATAAGCGCTGAAGATTTCGAGAAGCTTTAATACCGGATGGCGATATCTATCCAAGTTAAGCGCGCTGACGCGTGGCAGCCGAAGAAAACGCCGACCCATCGAGGGTCGGCGAATCTTTTTTGGTTCACGTTTTCCCGGGGTGGCGCTTCGCTTACCCCGGGCTACTATATTGAACCCCCTTCGGGGTTATCGTCTTGAGACCCCGCTCTGTCGCGTTGGCACTCCGCGCTGCTTGCGCAAACGTCCATTAATCTCCGGAATGGTTTGGTGGGATCAACATCTATATCTTTGACCAGCTATTGAAGGGCAGGATCGTTGCTGGGGATGAGGGTGCTCGATGCCGGTTGTGGGACGGGTCGGAATCTTTTCTATTTTCTCAGCAGTCAGCAGTCAGCAGCGCTTGCGGGCAGGAATAAACGGTCCGCAGCGACCCAAGATGTGCGGAGCGATTATGAAAAAAATGCCGCGACATTACATCGCGGCATTCAAGGTTTCTATTCATTGATGCCTCAAGGTCGTTGATGGCTCAAGGTCGGCCCAGAATGCCGCCAAGAACGTTGCCCCAGCCATTGTTGTTCGTTCGGTTACGCTGGTTTCCATACCCAGAGTATTGCCGATAGCCCTGGTCATAGCCCTGCACAAAGCCCTGACGAAAAGCCTGCGATGAGGCGTTTTTAAAGTAGCGCGATCTCTGTGGGTCGTAATTCTGCCTGCGCTGCCCATCACTCGCGCCGGTGTTCAACCCTTGCTGGTATCCGCGATTCAGCTCAACCTGACTGTACCCGCCGTTATTGCCATAGCCCCCATTGCGGCCATACTGACCATTGTTACCATACTGACCATTGTTACCATAGACGCCATT
>DIYZ01000256.1:34806-37223 GCA_002427845.1 Chloracidobacterium sp. UBA6041
TTGTTACCATAGACGCCATTGTTGCGGTTTTGGTCCTGATTGCGTCTCCAATCACCCTGGTTGTTACTAGAGCGATCATTGCGATTCCGACGTCGTCTCAAGTTCCGGTTCTGGTCCTGGCGATCGCCGTCCTGTTGACCACGTTGATAATTGCCATCATCATTGCGATCCTGCGCCTGGGCGATACCGCTTGTCGCAGTAAATATCCCAAAAACAAATGCGAGCGACAAAAGAGCCCCGCCAATCCCTTTTCCAAGATTTTTCATATTCGTAAATCTCTCCTTGCTGAAGAACAATGGCAACCTCTATGCCTCTAAGGCCATCATCCGGGATCGTTTGATTTGCTGGCTTTAGACGTCGATCGCATTCTGAGTCGCTCTCAGATAGTGCATAGATGCACGCAGATGAAGCATGCACTGGTGAATGGTAGGGGAAGAGGGTAAAGGGGAAGGGGGAACAATAGCGTCAGCACAAACAATTTATCCGCAGATTACGCAGATTACGCAGATCCAAAAAGAATCAGGAGTCAGCAATCAGCCGTCAGCATTCAGCAATCAGCCTTCAGTATTCAGCTCGGCAATTAGCAGATGGTTCCTTCTAGAACTTGAATGGCCTTGTCAGCGGTGGACAGTGGGCGGTGGGCAGTGGGGGCAGTGAGCCGCAGTCAGCGATCAGCGATCATTTCTTGCGAGCGGTTGCTCTGAAACCGATGACTTTCGGTTTACCAGGCGGAGGGCTCATTACAGGCGGAGGGCTCATTAGTTGTCGAATTGCGTCGAAGACAATTTTGAACTGCCGGTCGTATTTCTTTTCCAGGTCGTCCAGGTTGCGCGCAAGCTCGGCATTCGAAGCCAACATCCGACGCAATTGAATGAAGGCACGCACGACCTGAACGGATGCCTGAACAGCGCGCTGGCTGTTGAGAACGTTGGCGACCATAAGGGCGCCGTGCTCAGTGAATGCATAGGGAAGTTTTCTCCTTCCACCACGGCCCTTCTTTGATGTTGCATTTTGCAATATCAAATCTTGGAACTCTTCTTCTGTTAAGCGGAACATAAAATCGCCTGGAAATCGATCAAGATTCCGATTAACTTGTTGATTAAGCCGCGCAGTTGAAACTCCGTAGAACTGCGCCAAGTCCGAGTCAAGAATTACCTTTTCGCCTCTCATCAAGATAATGGCGCGTTCAACTCTTTCCATGGGCAGCGTCGCAAGTGATTTGCTCATGTGAGGAGCATTCTCCACAGGATGGTGAGCAGCGCGGCAGCGGCCAAACATCCTGGAATTTCGAATCGAGGCAAAATGCTGAGCAGGGAAAACGCGTGGCGTGTGTCAAACTGTGACCGGCGCTGGAGCATCTGAGTGGCGGTGGAAAGTGGGCGGTGCAGTCAGCAGTAAGCAGCAAAGATGCGTTTTAGAGTTCACATTGCATTTGTTTTTATAGTCGTCACGGCGATGGGCGCTGTGGTGTTACTCGACACCGGGACGAGTCGCGGGCAATTGCAGGAAAAGGCGCTTCGCGGGCAGGCGAGGGAATCAGGAGGCGGCGAAAAAGCATCCGCTTCTTCCTTACGTGCGGCTGCCGCGCGCAACGCGCAACTGCGCAATGAACTCAACTGGACCTTCGGCGGCAAGCCCCAACGCGGCTGGTATATCTACACGGCGCTAATCAACCGCCTGCTCAAAACTGATCGCGATCCCGCTTTCACGGGCTTTGCTTCGGCGGTGGCACGCTGGCAGCAGAAGTCAGGTTTGAAGGCCAGCGGGGTGCTCGATGAGGAGTCGCTCTACGCGATGATTTCCCAGTGGCAGGCGAAGCGCCTCAAAGACCGCACGCCCGCGCGGCCCGATCAGCTCGTTACCGCCCCAGCTTCCGACTTTTACGATCCCGAACGCCGCGATGAACTGCGGCAAGTTGAGCGGCAAACTTACGCGGCCTACAAACGCATGGTTGCGGCCGCGCTTGCCGCGCCGTCGCTCCATCTCGCGCATGTCAAGAAGGGTGAACTCGCGCCCGGCGAGAAGTATTTAAAAATCATCTCGGCATTCCGCACGCGCGAATATCAGGAGCAGTTGCGTCGCGACACGCCCCAGGCGGGCAGCACCGGGCTCGCGATCAACAGCCCCCACTTCACTGGCCGCGCTCTTGATCTCTATGTCGGCGGCGACCCCGTAGAGAGCAAAGACGCAAACCGAGCTGTGCAGGTGCAGACGCTCGTTTACCAGTGGCTCGTGCGCAACGCCGAGCGCTTCGGGTTCCAGCCTTACTGCTATGAGCCGTGGCACTGGGAGTATGTGAAGTAAGTTAACTTCAAAACTCTCGACCGGGTCGCTACCACCACCCCAGCCGGGCTGCCCGGCTGGGGACCCCGGTCCGCTCCCGGTTCTGAGTGCCTACTGCCTTCTGCCTACTGCCT
>DIYZ01000256.1:37323-39461 GCA_002427845.1 Chloracidobacterium sp. UBA6041
CTGCCTTCTGCCTTCTGCTTCCTGGTTACAGGTATGAGTGGCAACAGGCGTCCGTCTTCGAGAGCGCGCCCCTGCTCGATGCTGCTCGTCTCGACGACAAACTGCGTACGGCGCGTGACTTTCGACAGCATCTCTATCAACGTCGCTTCGTCGAGCTTTGACACGTCAACGCCTGACGACTGCAGCTCGGCGCGCAAACGCGAGGGCCGGTTCAGCGATCTCTCGTAGACGTCGGGATAAATGTGGAGCACACCACCCTCAACCACCAGCGTGTCGTAATTGATGTCTACAGGCACCGGATCGTCGAGGCGCACCACGAGTGTTTTCGAGCTGCGCTTCGCGGCCTCGATGCGTCTGGGCGAAACCGGAGCGCTGCGCGCGGCGACGATCTTCTCAGCGAGGTCGTAGAGATCGGAACGCAGCATTCGCACACAGCCGTGAGAGACGAGGTTGCCGACGTCGGTTGCCTTCGCGGCCTGATGGATGAGGTAGCGGTCGCCGAGCGGAATTTTCAACTTGCCCAGCGGGTTGCGTGGATCGCTAGCCTTGATGACTTCGCCGGGGCGCACGCCCTTGTGGTCGCTCACCCAATCGCTGGCTGGCGGTATCCACGCCGGATTCCAGATGATCTCGCTCGCGCCGCGGTCGCCGATGTAAATCGGATAGTCCTTCATGCCAACGCCGATATAGTAAGACTTCACTTCCTTGCCGTTCTGCCACAGCGTGAGGCGGAAGGAAGGCACGTTTAGAGTGATGCGGATGTCGGGCTGGTTGGGCTCGAAGTCGGCTTGAAGAATGTGCCCGCCGGTCAGCTTGTCCGAACGCTCCGACTCGTTTCGGTCGGCGGCCGTCTGTGGCAAGGCGGTATTCCAGCTCGCGGCAACGAACAGGAATAAAACCAGTAGCCACGCTTTCGTGGCCGCGGAGTATTGAGAGGAGACTTTGAAGCGGTTGTGTTTACAGTTGAACATAGAAGTATTCCGGCCCGTTGCATCCAGCGGAGAAGACTCGCAAGGAGAGCAAAGGCAACCAGGTGCGGTTAGCTCTGTGGCTGTCGGGAGTTTAGCTTGCGTATTCAGCCGGGGATTACACGCCTAGCTTATCACTGACGTTGGAATTTTTCGACGAGAGCCGGGATAAGGCTGCAGATGGATCACTCTATGTCAGTACCACCCGCGGTAGCGGGTGGGGGCTGGTCAAAGTTTTCAGAACTTGAATGGCTTCTTCAGTATTCGCCCCGTCTTTTTCAGAAACGAACTCACGCCGGATTCTTTCTTGGCGGTGGCGTTTTCGCTTTTGCCGGCTCTCGCTTGATCCCGCGAGATCACATTTTCGCGTTTGGCAACTCCGGCCTTTTGCGCAAGGCTAACGTTTTCCGGTTTTGCTTTCTGTTCCGTAACTCTGCCAGTAGTGGTGCGCGAAGCCGCTTTCGCAGCGTGCATGATTTCCGGGCCGCTGGGGCTGCCAGTCACATCCGCGCTGGTAACCTCGCTAGCGGTCTCGGTTGACGGTTCGCCGGTGGATTTGATTGGTGTGGAGAGGCCGCTCGCGGCAGTAGTTTCCGGCGCACTCGATGCGGTTGATGTTTGTCCAGGTTGCGAGTTTTGAATCCCAGGTTTCGAGTTGGGCCTTCGCGAAGAAACATGGTAGACAAAAAATACCAGAACGCCCAGCAGGATGGCAGCGGCGATGAGTGCGAAACGCTTCCACCCAGCTTCGGATTCCGATACCCGGATAACTTTCGGCCGTAGCGCAAGCGCTCCGGGAATATCCACCCGGGCGATTTCCCCCGAAGCCGTTTCCGCGGCGCCTGCTTTGAGCTGCGGCGACTGTTTGCCATCCAGCGTGACCTCGCTCTGGCTGCAGACGAGCTCCTGCCCGTCCATGTCGCAAGACCTCTGGTCGTCCTCATAAATGAAATCACATTGTGGACAAAGCTTCATCGCGTCTCTCCTGGAGATTGGAGTTGTAAGTTGGGGCGCGGAAGGTAACCGTTGGACGGCGGTCGTTTTGACGGCTTGGTGAGATTCCGCAATTACAGGATTACACAAGTCAGACTAAATCGACAACTAGATTTCTTCGAGGGTGGTTCTGGTCTCACAAGCGGTTAGCTTTACGGCGTCGCAAACTAACAGTTT
>DIYZ01000256.1:39581-44298 GCA_002427845.1 Chloracidobacterium sp. UBA6041
AAACTAACAGTTTGCGTTACGAACTAGTTCGGCGGCAGCGTTTCTAAGGCCGCGGGCGGGCTATTCGGAAGCAGGGCCGTCTGATTCAGCGGCCGCATCGGCGGCAGGTTGGTCGTCGGCGACCCAGGAGACGAAGAGTCGCAACCAGTTTTCGGCAGACTCCGCAATCTGGACGCCCACGCGCGCCGTTCCATAGATCGCCGGCGCAGTGCGAATCACTACCGCAGTCACTTCAATTGGCGCGCCATCGGGACGGTGCGCGCGCAGATACAAACGCTCTCCGCGGCTGACCTTTTGATTGAGGTGAAACAGCGCGCCGGAGGTTGAAATATCATCGGTCTCCGTGGGCTCACTCCAGGCAGAGCCGTCTTCCGCTCTTCCGGAAATCACAATGGGAAGACGCAACGCCATTCGCAGGGCAAAACGTCGCTCTTCGTTGTTGTATGGCGTGCTCATAGCATGAAGCATTCAGGGATTGGCAAACCGCCAGGCCCGTGAATCGTTAATCGTAAATTGAAAAGCATAAACCGCAAAGGACGTAAAAGAATTCGCAAAGAATCGCGGAGCAGGTGTTACCGAGCGCTTATTGCTGACTGCTGATTGCTGTTTGCTGATTGCTTGTGCTGCTCCAATCATAGAAACCTTCGCCAGTCTTCTTGCCTAGTTTTCCTTCCTTTACCAGGCGCCGCAAGACTTCCGGAGGCCGAAACGTTTCTGAACCAAGCTCACGGTAAAGATACTCGGCAATGTTAAGTCGAATGTCCAGGCCCACGTGATCCGTCAGTTTCAGCGGACCCATTGGATGGTTGTAACCCAACTCCATTGCCGTATCGATGTCCTTCGCCGTCGCCACCCCTTGCTCGAGCATTCGCATCGCTTCGAGTCCCAGGGCCACGCCGAGACGGCTGGAGGCGAAACCGGGAACATCGCGCACGACTATCGCTTCCTTGCGCAATCTGCGACTGACTTCGCTAACAACTGCAACTGTATCATCGCTGGTTGCTTTACCGACCACAATTTCTACCAGGCGCATGAGATGGACCGGATTGAAGAAGTGCATGCCCACCACCTGAGCGGGCCGCGCGGAAGCTTTGGCAATCTCGGTAATCGAAAGCGATGAAGTGTTGGTTGCGAAAACAAAGTCGTTGCTGGAATGCGTTTCAACTTCGCGAAGTATTTCCTGTTTGAGCTCCAGTCGTTCAGGCGCTGCCTCTATAATCAGCTCGCTATTCGCTACTTCCTCAAGGTGTGTACTTCCGCGAATGTGTTGGAGAGTAGAATCGCGGTCGGCCTCAGTGAGTTTTCCCAATTGAATGTCCCTCGCCAGGTTTCGCTCAATCGACTGGATTCCGCGAGCGAGAGAATCACGATCAATGTCGCGCAGCAGCACGCGGTAGCCGGCAGCCGCGGCCACCTGCGCAATCCCGTGGCCCATGGTGCCGGCGCCAATCACGCCTACAGTTTTGATGGTTTGCGGATCGCTGCCGGTTTTCAATCGTTTGCCTGGGTTCTCGTGTAAGCTCTGGCTTCCCTTGCCGGTTAGGCCGTTAGCTCTCGGATTCGACTACTCTGATAGCGCTAGTTATACTATACGACTAACCGAAAAGGCTATACTTTCGGGCATTTTGTCTGGAATTTTCAACTTCAAAAAGGGGACGGAAGAGACTCTATGCCGACGCAAACGCTCGATAGAGAGGTTGTAATCATTGGTTCCGGGCCGGCGGGGCTGACAGCCGCGATCTACTCCGCCCGCGCCAATCTTAAGCCGCTTTTAATTGATGCCCCGGTGGACGCGGAAAAACAGACCACGCCCGGCGGCCAATTAATGATCACGACCGATGTTGAGAACTATCCCGGCTTCTCCGAAGGAATTCAGGGCCCTGATCTGATGGTCGAGTTTCGCAAGCAGGCGGAGCGTTTTGGAACGGAATTTCTCGAAGAGTGGATCACCGAAGCCGATCTGAGCGAACGACCCTTTCGACTACAAACTGAGAACTATGTCGTTAATGCCGGCACACTGATCGTCGCCACGGGCGCCTCGGCAAAGTGGTTGGGCATTCCCGGAGAAGCTAAGGTGCCGGACGGTTTCGGCGGCAATGGCGTTTCGGCCTGCGCGACCTGCGATGGTCCGCTCCCCGCGTTTCGAAATAGGCCGCTGGTTGTCGTTGGCGGTGGCGATACGGCGATGGAAGAAGCGACGTTTCTAACACGGTACGCGTCCCATGTTTATCTGGTCCACCGGCGGGACAAACTGCGTGCGTCGAGGATCATGCAGGACAAAGCTTTTTGCAACGAGAAGATCGAGTTCATCTGGAACACCGCAGTCGAAGAAATGCTGGGAGAACCGGAAGCCGGCGTAACCGGCGTGCGCTTGCGTAATTTGCAGAACAATGAAGAACGGGTTCTGCCCTGCGCCGGCGTGTTTATTGCCATCGGACACAAGCCAAACACTGATCTCTTCAAGGGTCAGTTGGACATGGATGAAGTGGGCTACATCAAGACTTCTCACCGCTCGACCGCGACGAATGTGGCGGGCGTCTTCGCCTGCGGCGATGTCCAGGATGCGACGTACCGGCAGGCCGTAACCGCTGCGGGCACGGGCTGCATGGCAGCTCTGGACGCAGAAAGATACCTCGATCACTTACCCGTCGCCATGCCCAGCGGCGACGAGGTCACAATTGAAGGCGAACACGTCACACCGGATCACAGTGCGATCATCGAGCCTGACGGCACGATAATTCCAAATCAGCCGGAGAACCTGGTAGCACAAGAAGACTGAGAAGGAACTAATCCGCAAAGGACGCAAAGGAACTCAGCAAAGTTGCCCAAAGAATCTCTGCTCTGCGCACCTTTGCGAAACAACTTGCGTTCTTTGCAGTTGTTGGAATCAGGCTATAGCAGCACGATCGAATCGTCTCGTTGGCGGCGTGGTGACGGAGCCGGTCTCGGGAGGGGTTCGCTGCGGGGAACTGCAAAGTTTCTTGGACATGCCTCACAATAGAACCCCAGATGTTTCTTTCGATCCTCACATTCATTGCAATCCAGCGATTGGCCCAGCACTCGTAGGGCATCAACCAAAGGCAGGAGCAGCAGCCCGCGTTCGGTGAGTGCGTACTCAATATGAGGGGGGTTGCCGCCAAAGTCCGTGCGCTCGATGAGCCGGTCCTTTTCCATGTCGCGCAGGCGTGCTACCAAAGTACGGCTGCTAATGGGAAACAGACCGGTATGTAATTCCATCGTCCGCTTCGGACCCGCGGCGAGATCTCTGGCAACCAGCAGAGTCCACTTATCACCAATCATTTGCAGCGCGCCGGCAATGGGACAGCCATCAATTTTTCGTCGTCGCACCTATTTAGACTCCGCGGAAGAGTTCAGAGTCCAACCTTCAGGTTGCTGATTTTAGGGAGGAGCAAGCTGAAGCTGGAACTCTAAACGACTACTTTACGACAGTGATTTCGCGAGTAGTGGTGTTGTAGCCACCGTTTTCAACGGGCTTTCCGTCTTTGTCCAGCAGCTCGAGGCGTACAGTGTGCTTGCCGTTGATCCAACCTGATAACCAGATAGGCTCCCACTTGTCGATGTATCTGGCGTCGTCATCGTCGATAATATATCGGACGCGATATTCCCCACCGTCGCCTTTCAACTTCGCATTGGAAAGCCAGAAGTCGATCATGATCGGATCGGCGTCCTTATCCTTATATTCACCTTTCGGACGGCTGTAGGTCAGTAACGGCTTTGCGGGATCGGCCTCACCAGCTTTGCTGGCGGCCATGTCTTTGCCCTCGCGAGGCGGTTGCGAGTTACCTGCCGCGTTCGTGTTCGCGGCGTTGTTGTTAGCCATCGTCTGTCCCGAGTTCGTGGTAGTTGGTTTGGAAGCGTCTCCACCTCCTTTGACAGTGAACGTCACCATCTGAAATGCGCCGTCGTTCTTATAGCTTTCGTGCCAAGGACGCGATGGAAATACTCGCAGCGTGTGTTTGCCTTCAATCACATTGCGCAACTCGAATGGCTGGTCCAATTCATAGTAGGCTTCGTAAGGTTGATTATCGAGAATGACGTGGATGTGGTTGCCTTTTCCGCTTGCCGGATCTTTGTGGGGCTTATAACCCTTCAGGTCTCCCGTGAGATCCAGTTTAACGTCAACTTTGGAGCCGTTGATGACGGCATTGTTTGCGGGCGAAACAATTTTCAGTGCAGGCTTGGCCGCGTCCTGCTCACCGCGCTCTTTCATCATGTCTAAAATCTTTTGCGGCCGCGGCACGACCGTCAGTGTTTGCGTCGGCGGCGGCGTCACTGTCGTAGTCGCAGTCGTACTTGTGTTGTCGGGATTTCCCGTGGAACACGAAGCAAACAAGAGCACAAAGCCAGCCAGCAACAATGACAATAGGAAGAAGTTTCGATATTGGCGCATGTTCGTCCTCCGAAGCTTAGTTTAACGAGATGAAACAAAAAATTTGCTAAGTGTAACCTGACTGGGTTGGTTAGCCAATGAGGATTCTAAAAACAGACGGCAGGAGCAGACGGCACGAGGCAGGAGTAACCTCCAGCACCTACTACTGCTGCTCCTGCTCCTGCCTACTGGTTCTTACTATGCGCCCGCGCTGCGCGCGCCGCTATCTTTTCGCAGGCGCTTCTCAACTGTATTCCAGTCGATATTCGAAAAGAAGGCTTCGATGTATTTCGGGCGCTCGGCGGGTTTGTAGTCGAGCAGGTACGC
>DIYZ01000256.1:44591-44974 GCA_002427845.1 Chloracidobacterium sp. UBA6041
TGATAACAAATCGCCCAGCCCACCCCTCTCATCTTGCCGATGCCCATAAAATCGGCTTTCCAGATTTCGTAACTACCAAAGCTCGCCTCAGCAGCTTTGGCAAACTGTGCGGTGCGATCGGGATTACCGGAGCCGCCGCCGCTTTTCAAATTGTCGAAGTAGTATTCATGCAGGACCATGCCGTTGTACTCGAAACCAAGACGCCGCGTTAGTTCCGAGTAGGCAGGCATCTCTTCCTGGTCCACCTTGCCGTCCTGGATAAATTTCCAGATTCCTTCGTTCAGCTTGTTTGTCTCTTTGACGTAGCCTTCGTAAAGCTTAAAGTGCATTTCCAGGGTTTGATCAGAAATACCTTTCAAGGCGCTCAGATTAAACTCTCTCGC
>DIYZ01000014.1 GCA_002427845.1 Chloracidobacterium sp. UBA6041
GAATCTATCGCTACTCCGACTTTGCCCACTTCTCCGGTTGCCAACGGGGCGTCGGAATCTAAACCGATTTGAGTGGGTAGATCGAATGCGACGGAAAGTCCCGTCGTTCCCTGAGCCAGCAGATACTTGTAGCGCGCGTTGGATTCTTCAGCGGTGGCGTATCCGGCATACTGTCGCATGGTCCACAAGCGGCCGCGATACATGTTTGAGTAAATCCCACGCGTGAAGGGGAAATCGCCGGGCGAATTCAGGTCCTTGTCGTAGTCAATAGGATCAGTATTCGAAGGGTTGAAATCGGCGGGCAGATCGATTCCCGACGATGTCTCAAAACGCTTGCGCCGCTCGGCGTGTGACTTGGTTGTCATAAAAACTTAGCTATTGAGTCGCTGGAGTTTTCAACGCAAAAACCTGACGTATCAAGCGTTCGAGCCTAACATAAATTAAGTTGGAATCGCACTTTAACCGCAAAGGACGCAGAGAAATTTGCAGCGGTACGCAAAGAAGAACCTTTTTGCGGTCTTTGCGGAAACTTTGCGGTCTTTGCGGTTCAGTTCTTCGCCGATCCATGTGGTAGATTCACGAGGCTTAAAGTTACGGAGATTATGAACACGATCATAGTTACAAAACGCGGCGCCGATCGCATTCGCCGCGGACATCTGTGGATCTATCGCAGCGATATTCTTAACGCCGAAGAGGCGGAGAGTGGCTCGATTGTCATCGTGCGCGATCAGGGCCGCAATTTTGTCGGGCAGGCACTCTTCAGCGACACCTCTCAAATCGCTTTGCGTTTTCTGACTCAGACAGAAGAGACAATCGATCGCGATTGGTGGCGAAAACGGATTCTTGCTGCTGCGGCGCGTCGAGGTTCGCTAACGTCCGACACCAACGCTTGTCGCCTGGTCTATTCTGAGGGCGACCTGCTGCCGTCGCTGATTGTCGATCGCTACGACGATGTCATCGTGCTGCAAACACTTTCGCAAGGAACTGAAAACATCAAGTCGCTGCTCGTGGAATTGCTGGTTGAACAGTTCAGGCCGCTCGCTGTTATCGAACGCAACGATGTTCGCGTCCGCCAGCACGAAGGGCTGGAAATGATTGCGGCTACGGTTTACGGGCAAGCGCCCGGCGAATTTGAAATAGTGCAGGATGGCATTCGTTTCGTTGTCGCTCCGCTTTCCGGGCAGAAGACCGGGTCTTTTCTTGATCAGCGCGAAAACCGCCTGGCCGCCCGGGCTGTGGCGCATGGTCGCGCGCTTGATTGCTTCACATTTACCGGCGCCTTCGCGCTAAACCTCGCCGGCGTTTGCGATAGTGTCGTGGGAATAGATATTTCCGCCGAGGCAATACAGGCGGCGCGCAGAAACGCCGAACTGAACAACGCGACGAATGTTGAGTTTCGCGAGGCTAACGTTTTCGATGCGCTGCGCGAAATGGAAACTGCTGGCGAGCGCTTCGATACGATCGTGTTGGATCCGCCGGCGTTTGCGAAGAATCGCGCGAGCATCAAAGCGGCCGCGCGCGGTTACAAAGAAATAAACCTGCGCGCCATCAAATTGCTAAACCCCGGCGGGATACTAGTCACCTGCAGCTGCTCATATCACATGTCGGAACAAATGTTTCTTGGCCTAATAGCCGAGGCCGCTAATGACGCGCATCGCCGTTTACAACTGGTTGAGAAAAGAACGCAGGCGAGCGACCATCCGATTCTTTTCGCAGTGCCTGAAACTTATTACTTGAAATGTGTGCTTGCGCGGGTGCTGGACTGAATGGAATGTCCGACAAACTGAAGTTTGTCGGACATCAACCTCGCGACGTTTCGTCACGCACGCTCTCAGCCAGGCGCTTGGCATCCGGTAGAGCTTCGAGTGCGCGCAACACCTGCGGATCGCTATCGAGCAGGATGCGAGCGCCCGCATCGTTTGAGAACGCGGCCGTGATGATCTCCTCGCGCAGTCGCAGCTTCGCAAAATCGAGGTCTTCATCAAGTTGCGCGGGAGTTAACTGCGATGCCGTATCGGTGCGCACAAAACTGCGAAACGCTTCAACTACGCGATCAGTAATCGGATAATCGCCGGGCTTGGCATTGCGGCCGTACTGAACCTTTTCAACTTTATATGATTCAAGGCCGGGAACAAGCCCCGCCGCCAGTTGGCGCGTAAATTGAAACGCTGCCTCGGCAATACGATTTCGCAGCGGCGAGAAAGCGAGCGGCTTCACATCGATGTCTGGAGTGATGCCTCCGCCACCGTAAAAAACACGGCCGGCGGCTGTCTTCACGGCTGGACCACTTTGTGGGTGAGGCGTTGGCGAAGCCTGGGCTAACGGCGAATCGATATTGCGCGTCGTGGGCGAACCGGACGGTGCAGGCTTCGTCTCGTCCGTATCGTGTCGCGTGTAATAGTCGTAGAGCGAACCGCTGGAGTAGTCGCGCTGCAACGATCGTCCGTACGGGGTGTAATAACGGGCAGTGGTCAGTGTCAGACCGGTATTGAACGGCAATTGAAACACATGCTGGACGAGACCTTTGCCAAAACTGGTCTCTCCAACAATCAGTCCGCGCCCATGATCCTGAATGGCGCCGGCAACAATTTCCGATGCCGAAGCTGTACCCCGATTAATCAAGATAACCAGCGGCACGTCTTCCGGATCCGAGCCACTCGACTTATAGACAATCGGGTCGCTGTATTCAGTGCGGCCTTTCACGGAGACAACGACCTGCCCGCGCGGCAGGAATTCGCTGGCCACATCAATCGCCTGATTCAGAAGTCCGCCCGGATTGCCCCGCATATCCAGGATGACCTGGCGCATGCCCTGGCTCTTCAGTTTGTCCAGCGCGTCGCGCAGCTCTTCGTCGCTTGTGCTTTGGAAGCCGCCGGTCAGGCCGACGTAGCCGGTGCCCGGACGCAGCATGTAAGCATTGCGTATTGAAGGTAAGGGAACGGAATCGCGGATGATCGTGAAGTTGAGTGGCGCTTCCGAGCCGGCGCGATCAACTTTGATTGTGACGGGTTCGCCTTTACCCCCGCGCACCTTCTTCGAAACTTGTTCGCTGGACCAATCGCGCGCATCTTTGCCGTCAACTTCCAATATGCGGTCGCCGTAACGAAGTCCCAAGCGGCCCGCCGGCGTGCCCTCGACGGCCGACTGAATGTATACGCCATCGCGATGTTGGACGATCGTTACGCCGATGCCATAGAAACGCGAATCCTGATCTTCCTTCAGTTTCTTGAATTCGTTATACGGAAAATACATCGAGTGGGGATCCAGCGTTGACAGCATTCCCTGGATGGCCGCTTGAGTGGCTTTCTCATAGTCGATGTCGCCCGCATAGCTCATGGAAATGGCGGAAACGGCTTCGTTATAATCCTTCTCGATGTCGTCCGCTTCGGTGTACGACGTTGCGCCACTGGCCGGCACACTGTGACGAAATCGCCGCGAGCGGCCGATAGTGCCGCCAACAACCGCCGCGATCAGGATGAGCGCGCAAGCAATGATAATGAATCGCCTGGTCATAACTTATTAAGCCAATCTAACGGGGCGGCCTGAGAATCAGACCAAAACCACGGCAAATCTTAACACACTAACCTTTTTTCTCCAGAAGGGCCGAGTCTGGCGGCTGTGGTATATTCGCCCGCGAAAGCTTAGATGACACTATCCCTGTCAATTGTTGTTCCTGCCTACAACGAAGGCGCGCGCCTCGGGAAATCACTGTGCTCGATCGTTACTTATCTCAATAAATACGCCCCGGGTTCGGAATTGATTGTGGTCGACGACGGCTCGACCGACAACACCGCAAACGCCGCGCGAGAAGAATTATCCGACTCCGGAGCTGTCCACACTTCCGTTATCAGCTATCAATCAAATCTCGGGAAAGGACGCGCGGTCAGATTGGGTCTGCTTGCTTCGCGCGGTGACATCGCTCTTTTTACTGACGCTGATCTTTCCACCCCAATTACGGAAACTCCCAAACTGGTTGATCCCATCGCGCAGGGAGAATCTGATCTGGCGTTTGGTTCCAGAGCACTCGACCGCAGTCTGATTGGTGTTCATCAACCGTGGGGTCGCGAGCAGGGCGGTCGTGTTTTCAATACGGCGGTACGACTCGCGACAGGCCTGCCGTTCTGGGATACGCAGTGTGGCTTCAAGGCGTTTCGAATGAGTATCTGCCGGCCGGTAATTGAGGGAGCGACGATCGATCGCTTTGGTTTTGACGTGGAACTCCTTTATGTTGCTTATCGCGCCGGTTTGCGACTAAAAGAGATTCCGGTGCGCTGGGACCATGCGGAAGGAAGCAAGATCGCTTTCGCGAGCGACAGTCTCAAGATGCTCAGCGAGGTAGGTCGAATTCGACAGCAAGCTCGCCACGGCGTTTATGACCGAGCCATCAAAGCCGTCGAAGAGCTACGTAAAGATAAGGCGAATTGTTAGTTTACGGCACAGGCTGTTGGTTTGTGCGGCAGACTGTTAGCTTCAAACGCAAAAAGTTTGCGTTACCATTCGAACCAAATGACGGCACGACTCAACGTCAATATCGATCATGTGGCCACCGTAAGGCAGGCGCGACGCGCACCTGAGCCAAGCGTCGTAGCCGCGGCCATGATTTGTGAACAAGCAGGCGCCGACGGTATCACGATTCATCTGCGCGGCGACCGTCGCCATATTCAGGATGCTGATTTGCGGGCGTTGCGCGACACCGTCACCACTTACCTGAATCTGGAAATGGCGGCAACCGAGGAAATGCTGAAGATCGCTCTCGAATCACGACCAGACGCTGTGACTTTGGTACCGGAAAGTGAGAGCGAAATAACCACGGAGGGCGGACTCGACGTTACGGCCAACATTGCAATTGTGCGCGCAACAGTCAGTCGCTTGCGAGAGGCGGGAATTCTTGCGAGCCTCTTTATCGATCCGGATCCCAGGCAAGTTGAAGCAGCGCACGAAGTGAGCGCTCAACAGATTGAGTTGTGCACGGCGGCTTATGCCGACGCCACGCTGGGCGGACGTGGCTTCCACGGCGAAGGGGCGCTACGATTGGGCCAGGAACTGAGGCGGCTGCGCGAAGGAGCGACGCTGGCGAAGCAATATGGATTGTTAATCGCTGCCGGACACGGACTGACCTACCGAAACGTAGGAGCTGTCGCTGCCATCACCCAAATTACCGAATTCAACATCGGCCACAACATTATTGCGCGCTCAATTTTCGTTGGCCTGGAGAGGGCAGTCGTTGAAATGCGCGAGGCAATTAGGGCAGAAAGATAAATAGGAAGTTAAACGGCAAGTCTCCACGCGCAGAATGCTTGGAAAACTCGCCGGAATGTTGTTTGCCAGGCGTTAATTTTTGGCTGTGACGCCAGCGAGTTGCAGGCGAACGACTGAACGCTCGAGTTTGGCACGAGCTTTTTCAAAATCCTCTTCGGTTCCACTCCACGCGTTCAACTGTTTTTCAACGTGCTCCCGCGACAGACGAGCGCGAGCCGCATCGATCTCTTCCGGACGCTCGGCAACTTCTGCCAGGACAGAAACATGATCGTCTTTTACTTCGACGAATCCGCCGGAGACGTGGAGTTGCAGAGTTCTTCCGCCGGTAGTGTACGAGAGAACACCGGTTTGCAATTGGGAAATCAGCGGTGTGTGTCCGGGCAATATGCCCAACTCGCCGCCAAGGCCGGGCACAGTTACCGCGTCAACCGGTTCCGAAAGCACGCGGCGCTCAGGTGTGACCACTTCGAGTTGTAGCTGTTGTGCCATAAATTAGCGGGACAGGCATTCTTGCCTGTCGCACGTTTCGAGACAGGCAAGAATGCCTGTCCGACTACTGAGCGATCGTCTTACCTTTTTCGACAGCCTCTTCGATGGTGCCCACCATATAAAAAGCCTGCTCCGGAAGATCATCATGCTTCCCTTCAACGATCTCGCGAAAACCCTTGATTGTGTCTTCCAATTTAACGTACTTGCCTTCGAGCCCGGTGAATTGAGCGGCAACGAAGAAGGGTTGCGAGAAGAACCTCTGTACCTTGCGAGCGCGCGAAACGATCAGCTTATCTTCGTCGGATAGCTCGTCGAGTCCCAGAATCGCGATGATGTCCTGCAGGTCTTTGTATCGCTGCAAGACGCGTTTCACCACCTGCGCCGTATTGTAGTGTTCTTCACCGATGATGCGCGGATCTAGTATGCGCGAAGATGACGTGAGCGGATCAACTGCCGGGTAAATTCCCAACTCCACGATCTGTCGCGAAAGCGCCGTCACCGCATCCAGGTGAGCAAAAGTAGTCGCTGGCGCCGGATCAGTGTAGTCATCCGCGGGCACGTAGACCGCTTGAATCGAAGTAATCGATCCAGTCTTGGTTGACGTGATGCGTTCCTGCATTTCGCCCATTTCCGAAGCAAGGTTAGGCTGATAGCCTACCGCGGAAGGCATGCGTCCGAGCAGTGCCGACACTTCTGAGCCTGCCTGCGTAAAGCGAAAGATGTTGTCGATAAAAAGCAGAACATCCAAACCCTTATCGCGAAAATACTCGGCGACGGTAAGTCCTGAAAGCGCTACGCGCAAACGCGCTCCGGGCGGCTCCGTCATCTGTCCATAGATAAGCGCCACCTTCGACTGCTCCAGCGCGTTCATATCGACTTTCGTCATGTCGAATTCGCCGGTCTCATGGAAATGTTTATTAAACGCCTCGCCAAACTGAATAACCTGAGACTCGACCATCTCGCGAAGCAGATCGTTTCCCTCTCGCGTTCGTTCACCAACTCCAGCGAAAACTGAAAACCCCGAACGCGCCTTCGCGATGTTATTGATCAACTCCATCACGATTACTGTCTTGCCGACACCAGCGCCGCCGAACAAACCAATCTTGCCGCCGCGCACGAACGGTTGGATCAAGTCGATAACTTTGATTCCCGTTTCAAACATCTGCAACTCGGTCGATTGTTCTTCAAACGTCGGGGCATGACGATGGATGGGATATCGCTCAGTGTGTTTGACGTCGCCAAGATTGTCTACGGGCTGACCGATAACATTAAGGATGCGACCCAGTGTTCCCTCGCCCACGGGCATTGTTATTGGCCCGCCAGTATCGATCGCCTTCATGCCGCGCACCATACCATCAGTCGGCAACATCGAGACCGTGCGAACTCGTCCTTCGCCAAGATGCTGTTGTACTTCAGCGATGAGGTCGATGGGCGTGGGAACGTCAAAGCCTTCGGAAACAATCCGGAGAGCTTGATAGATTGGTGGCAGATGTTTCTCGTCAAACTCGACGTCAACTACCGGCCCGATAATTTGCACGACGCGACCCGCTGATTGACCATCGGCAGTCGTGTTTGCGCTGGACATAGCCATACTTTCTCTTGACTCCTCTTTAGTGGCCTCTGAAGGCAAAAAAACCGGAAGGATTAAAAGCCAGCCAAGATAACACAACGTCGAAAGTAGCGCCAAGTGCGGGACTTTATAGCCAGCTTGCAACATCAAGATCAGGCATATGACCGCGAAAGTATTAGGAGAATGACCCGAGGAAAATTTCTGGAACTGCGGCCAACGTCTTCCAGAAAATCCGCGCCGCCAATCGTGCGGATCAACTAGAAAATTTTTGGAGATCAGCAAACAGTTTTGTTGTAATATGAATTCGGGTAGGAGAGAACAAAGGAAGCATTAAGCACAAACAAGATTGACAAGTTAAAGCTACCAAACTCACTCACCATTCAGTCTTAGATTCCTCTTCTTACTCTGTAAATATTCACTGCCAGCTTGCCCTACGTTATTTCACAGTAAGGAACGTCCCTCAAAGCGTTCTTTCTGAAACCTGTACCAGGACCAACCGGTCTGCACCCTGGGCGACTTAGTTCGCGCCAAACTTTCCAGGAACCAGAGCCGGTCGAAGTGCAACACGACTGGTTTCCCAAATTATCAAAACCATGAAAACTACACTACTAAGCCTTATCCTGCTTCTGCTGATCCCCGGTGTCAGTCTTCGCGCGCAAACTATCGAGGGTTGCGCCAAGAATCGCAACGCGCCACCCGCCGGTGCTTTCTATTGGCCGCCGGACACGGAAGTTAAAGTCTATTTCTTTCGCAACATGTTTACCCCGGCGCAAAAAGAAACCTTACAGGATGCGATGGAATTGTGGACCAAGGCCGCGAAGAACAGCGGCGCGGGAGTCAGCTTTGTTTACGCGGGAGAAACCGATGAGCCGGTCGCCTGCCGCAGTTGTTTGATGGTGACAAGGCGAGAGGTTTTCAAAAACGATCACAAGCATTATGCATTCTTTTATCCGCTGCAAAGCTCGCACGATCCGCGCCTGGTGTCTGCATGGATTGATCTCGACGTCGCCACGATCAGCCCACAGGCTATTCAGGGGTTCATGGCCCATGAGTTGGGTCATGGCATGGGATTAGGTGACTGCACGAGCTGCAAAAAGAAGCAGACGATCATGAACGGCTTTCCAGGGGTTAACAAAGACAATGGCCTGATTGAACCTTCAGCTTGCGATTTAGAAGTCGTGCGTCAGGTCTATGAGTTACAGCGGCGAGTCGCTGGCAACACTCATGTCGAAACCCGTGTTGATTAGCACCCTTCCAGGTTTTCTTTCAAGACCTTAATTAGTACGCGTGAAGAAGCTCGGCCGCGGTCCAAAGTCTTAGGTTCAACGTCTTGATTCCTCGCTTGAGGTGTTCCTCAAACTGGCCGGAAAACCTAATTCTTGAGCAGCCGTCGCAGGCAAGATTGCATCTGAGTCTAGGGTGGAGATTCAGGTGTTTCTTTTTGCGTTCCAAACGCCGAGGGAACGCTTCCGAAAAGTATCGGCAGCGCTTCGGGACCCTGATAGCTGAGGACAGGAGTTACAACGGCGGCTGATAAATCACTGCGCCCAAAGTGTTCCGCAAATCTGTTGCTCGAATCGCGTTGACAGAGTTAAAGGTCGAAGGATAAATTTCAAGTATTGGCTAATGCCGGCGTTGTTGGAAGTGAGCATCCTCAGGAGCAGCCGCTTCGGCCTCACTAACAGCACCACCGACTTGGTCGGTCATGTTGTGGCATCAGAATGGGATTGGAAAATATCCCCTGGCACTCGCCTCCCAAAAAGTTAGTGATCGTTATTAACTGTCCTGTTGTATTCCTTCGCCGCATCTGGTGGCATTTTCCGCCTGACTCACGGAGTTTTCTGAGATGAAAAGAATTGTTCTAGTTCTAACCATGGCGTTTGCGCTATTGGCTTGTGCCCTGTTCGGCGGATCTGTGTTGTCCCGGGCGAGTGAAAACAGCAACACAGTAGACTCCACCACGAATTCAGTTTCCGCGAATTTACAGAACAAGCAACAAGACAGTCTCCGCGACCAGTGGCATAGTGAAAGTGAAACCGTTGAGCAAGGTTCTGCTCAGGGCGGGGTTGAAGACGAGGAGGAAGACCCGGACATGCCGAAGGGCAAGCGGCGCGGTATTGATGAGGAAACTTATCTTCGTCTACGCGATGAATACATCGCGCGCCGTCGCGGGATCGAGCCCGGCAGACCATTCGATCCTCTGGCGCGCGGGCGAGCTGTCAGACAAATGGAAGTGCAAGAAGCGCTTCAAGCGGAAGCAGCAAAGAGTCTTCAGTTGAATCGTAGTAGCGCCTTCGGTTCAACGTTCACCTCAGCCACGTGGACACCGATTGGCCCGGCGCCGCTTCCGAACGGAAATGCTCAGGGCGGATCCAGCGTCGCAGTCTCCGGTCGCGTGACCGCGGTCGTTGTTGACCCTACTAACTCAAACAAAGTCTATCTCGGTACTGCACAAGGCGGCGTTTGGCGCTCACTCGATGGCGGCGCAACCTGGTTCTCAATCTTCGACAGCGCGCAGTCTCTGGCAATTGGCGCGCTAGCGCTCGCGCCTTCGAGTCCGTCAACTCTGTATGTTGGCACTGGAGAATTCAACAGCTGCGGCGACTGCTTCTTCGGCGCTGGCTTGTACCGTGTAGATAACGCCGACACTTCGGCCACGTTGGTTGGACCCATCAATCCGCAGATAACTTTGTCGGGTTTTACCTACAATGTTTTTTCGGGACGCGGGATCACGAAGATCCTGGTGAAGCCTGACGATCCGACAACGATTTTTGTGACCACGGCCCGAGGCATTGGCGGCAGTGGGGCAAATTCGTTGGGCCTGGTCCCCACCCTCGCCACGCGCGGTCTGTATCGTTCTACCAATGCGACCTCGGCTGCCACCTCAGTGACATTTCAAAAGCTCGTAGTCACTACCGACAACAGTCCGGACAGCCCGGGCACGGGTAATGAGGACACGCCGGATGTCGTTATGGAACCGGGTGAACCTAACAATCTTCTTGTTACTGCTATAGGTCCAAGCGGCACTAGCCTAGCCTCTGGCATTTATCGCACCATCAACGCTCTTGCGAGCAATCCTACTTTTGCGCAAGTGTTACCACTGCCGAATAATGTGCGCGCAAACCTCGCCATCAATAAAGTTGGTGCTACCGTGACTGTTTACGCCGCAACCGGCGAGACGCCGGCGGGCGGCCCAACCTGCACCACTGGAAGCGGCGCGCTCAGAAAGTCAACGAATGGCGGACTAACCTGGTCATCTCAACTGGCGGGCGGCGGCGGTTTTTGCGGGGGCCAATGCTTCTACAACATCGCCGTCGCCGTTGATCCGAATGATGCTAATGTGATCTATCTGGGCGGCGACGCGCGAGGGTCGTGCTCCGACGCGATGAAGAAGTCGATAAACGGCGGCGCTAGCTTTGTTCGGGACGATAATGGTTTGCACGCTGACTCGCATGCGCTGTTTTTCGATCCCCTGACAAGTCCAACCATCTACACCGGAAATGATGGCGGCGTTTGGAAGCGCGCATCCAATGCGGCACCCGGATCAGCCTGGACGAATCTTAACGGCGGTTCACTCAATACGCTTCAGTTTGAAAGCGTCGCGGTCCATCCAACCGATCAATTCATGACAATCGGCGGCACGCAGGACAACGGCACAGAGGCGCAGCAAACATCTTCTGGTAATTGGATCAGTGCAGAAGGTGGAGACGGTGGATACGCGTTGATCGATCAAATTGCGACGGACAATACGAACGTTACGATGTACCACACGTTTTTCAATGAAACGGGCACGCAAATCGGGTTTGACCGCATCGTGAACACGGGCTGCCTTTCAACTAAGAATTCGTGGCCCACGCGTGGAGACTTTGGTTTTCCCGACCAAACCAGCGTGGCGTGTGACGGCACGGCGGACTTGCTCAACAACGGAATCAGCAGAAACGATAATGTCTTGTTTTACGCGCCGATGGCTCTTGGTCCCGGAATACCTAACACTGTCTATTTCGGTTCGGACCGCCTCTATCGCTCGAGTGATCGTGGTGATCATATGACGGTGGTAAGCCAGGCGCCGATTTCCGGGACATCCCCAGTTAGCACCATCGCCATCTCGCCGCAGGATGATAGTGTCCGTATTGTGGGTATGCAAAATGGCCAGGTGTGGGCGACTTCAACAGGCTCCTCGAGCCTGGTCAATATCACCAGCGGATCATTTCCGGCAAATCCTAACGAAAGTATTATCAACAAATTTGTTGGCCGCGCGGTCATCGATCCAAATGACAAGAATGTCGCGTATGTAGCATTTTCTTTCTTTGCTCCGGCGGGTCAGGGTGTTTGGAAGATTACGAATCTCGGTTCCGCCGCGGGTTCTTCGCCTGTCGCACCGAATTGGACGGCTTCCGGTAGCGGTATTCCCAGCGTGCCGATTAACGCGCTGGTGATTGATCCGATCAATTCAAACCACATCTACGCGGGGACAGATATCGGTGTCTACAACTCTACTGATGGCGGCGTGACCTGGAACCCATACGGAACCGGGCTCCCCCGGTCTGCGGTTTTTGATATTGCAATTCAAAGTCCTGCTCGAATTCTGCGCGTTGCCACTCACGGCCGCGGCATGTGGGAAGCTTCCATTCCCGGCAGTGGCGGTCCAAACACAGTGCAGTTTAGCGCGGCCAGCCAGACCGTTAACGAGACCCTCGATCAAACAACGCATGCCGATCTGACCGTCACGCGAGCCGGCGATATCTCGGGTGCGGCCACCATTGATTATGCCAGCGCCGATGGATCGGCCAGCGAAAGGTCAGACTACCTGGCCGCTGTAGGCACGCTGCATTTTGCCGCTGGAGAGGCGTCGAAGACTATTACGGTTTTCATCGTGGATGACCGCTTTGCGGAAGCCGCGGAGACCTTTACCGTAAATCTAAGCAACCCCGTCGGCTGCACGCTGGGATCGCCTGCGACCTTCACCGTCACCATCGACAGCAGCAACGATCCGGTGGACGGGCCGAACCCCGTCAAGGATGCGAGCTTC
>DIYZ01000240.1:0-10968 GCA_002427845.1 Chloracidobacterium sp. UBA6041
CAACATTTGCAAAAAACTCTTGTTTTTCTTGGCTCCCGTAACGCTCGCTATCGCGCGACGCGCAAGCCTGACCGGGTTTGGCTGTCGAATCTTCCCCCTGTAATAGAAGTCTGTATAAAGAACTTTGGCGGCTCCGGCAAAGTTCATCAGCGTTCGCACCCGGACCGCTCTCGGCGTCCGGGCCGCAGGATACTTCTTGCGCGTTCCAATGTTTCCCGTTTCTCTGCGCCATAACATATCCTTGGCGGCTTCACACGACGTGCCCTCTTGGAGTACCAGAACCTTGGCGTTCACTCGTGCTCCGCCATGAGTGACCCGACAAAGGGTCGGTGCGCCGGCCCGCGTACCGCGGCTGTACCTCGCGAACTCAACCGCGAAAGGAGTCTTCAGGTTGATGCTTCTCACGACGGGCGGGGAATCTCTGACCCAGGGTCCTGAATTAGTGATCCGAAGGCGAGGATGCCAAGTCGTTCTGGATTGGCGATCTGCAATCTAGTCCGGTACCTCTTCCTGCTCGTCCAAGTCGATTGTAAGTGTGTAGTACTCGGTCACCTCCTGGTCAATCTTGGAAAAGTACTGATCCAGAAAATGAATGGTCGCGTACAAAGCGAATTCGGCGTCGCTGCGAGAGAAATGATAATTGGCAATGTCAGCGGCATGGGCTCCGGGCACGTTGCCGAGCACTCGGATTGAGTCGGCCACGTGCAACAAGTGGTCTGGGATTAACGGCTTGCGGGAACGAAACGCTTGAATCAGGTCATTCAACATTAGGGCATGGCCCTTTTTGTTCACGGGCTTCTGCTTCAAAAGGCGCTCGTATCCAAACTTGAGCACCGCTTCGAGACTACGCCGCGCCATAACCACGCACGCTCGGTAGTTGGCGATCTCAAGCGAACCTCTGGCCTCATCGAGCGATTGCTGAATGTTTTCCGGGATATTGTGAGAGGGATCCCAGCCGAACGCGCCCGCAAGCATCCCCGCGAACCGCGCGCGTATTCCACTGTCTGTTTCCCATGCTTCCGACAACTCGAATTCTTCGATCGTGTGAAATGATGGGGGACACTCCAAGAAAAGACCCGCAAAGAACGAACGTGCAAACTCAGCATCGTTAGATAGGATAATAATTTCCCCGGCGACCGAGGCTTGAACTGAAACGAAGCGATCCTCATCCCGATCCAGTCGGCGAATCAGGATATGTGGCTCCACATCCTTCAACATTTCAGCCAATGGATGATCCGAGGAATTCGCCGAATCTTGTGCGACGTGAAATCGGAGCCGGTCAACGGATTGATTCCAACCGAGCCGTTGCAGGAAGGCGACGTTCAGATCCAAAGGACTAAAGCTGGGTCTCGCCTGTAGCAGGAAAACGGGAGCTGAACCCGGCGAGTCTAAATAGCTTGATAGGGTATGTTTCAGGTTAGCAGCCCTCAACTCCAATTACTCCGATTTGATAAATAGCCCGCACAACCCGATCTTTGCGTGAGAAAGTTTTGCTTCTCATTTAATTGGATATGCCAGAAACACCAGGCTTCTTTCGGATAAGCTTGGCCTCGTAGAGTTCGTCAATGAATTTCGCAAAGTCGTCTATTAGCGTATTGATCGAAACTGCAAGCGCGTTCACGTCCAAAACCTCTAAATCATCTTGACCATCCTTGGCCGTCTTGACTCTTGAGACTTCGCCGACTCGATCGGTGAACCACCATGAATGAACAATTCTATTCCGATCCTTGTTGACGGTGCGTATCCTAGAAATAAGTCTTTCAAACGTTTCTACAAAGTACGGCGCATCAACCTGATCGTGAAATAGACTCGACAATAAGTCGCATAGGTCGCTGAAACGTTTTCCGGAAGTCTTCAGCTGCGCCGCATATTCATCGGAGCCACTCATGATCCAGGTTAGTCGGGCAACATCAAACTCAAGACACTGGAGGTTTATAACCATACGACCGACCGCTCTTACGACATCCTCATTAAGTTTGGTTTTCTTCTCCATGGAATTAACGGTAAAACGTCAGCGTGGACCGGAGGGCGCCATTGCTCTCTCGGCTTGAGAATGAAGCTATTCAGGCAACCGTATGCCGGACTAGAGCCCGAAGAACGCTCGGATGATCTGAATTGTCGGTATACCTAACGAAACAAGATCAGCGCTGATTGAAAGAATCGAAGTGATATCATTCAGTTTTGACCGCGCTTCTTCCTGGTTCTCTTCGCTTGCGTCTAACGCGGTCAATTCTTGAACGTACCGAAGGTCGGTACTGGCCTTCAGTTTTTGAAGAGCAGTCAGATCCGTCGCGCCATCAATCCGGTTCAGCAACTCCTCGATTTTTGAGTTGAGTTGCGCGTTTATGGTGACGCTTTGCGAGTTGTTCTGTCCACCCTGTTGTATGGCGCCAAAGTTGTTACCCCCGATGTGGATACTGGGGGCGGCGGGGACGCTCGCTGTTGGCATTCTGCTCTCAAGTTCCATTTGTCTAACTCTGTTCGCCAGCTGCCCGTAAATCTGATCTGGGAGAATCGATAACGCCCCCGCAGTAGCTGGCCCAGGAGTCCAGAATTCGCTCGCTTCATGTCGGGCAACTATCGCATTGATTTCAGTTCTCATTTCTCTCAGGTCATTCGCGTCCGGGATTAAGCCCTCAGTCACGAAAACCTCAAGAAGGCAATCGACGTAGGCCAGCGCTATTTCACGTGCCATGGTCAGATGCTCTCTACCGATTGCGCCTCGCATCGCACCGCCCCTGGGCATTGATTGCTCATCTCGTCGAATATTTCTGTAGTGTTCTTTCGACAACCTTTCGGCCGCTTGAACATATCTTCTCTCAGCCAGTTCCTTGGCGTCGCTACTTATTCTCATCATCGTTTCTGTGAGTCAGACTTAACGATTGGCTATTACCTTCGCCGCCCTGTTGAATGTTGCCATAGTTATCACCGTGTACGTGTACGTTGTAATGAGTCGACGCTGGATCGAGTTTCTTGTTCTTGCGATCCATGACCATTTGCTTTCTTGCCAGGTCTAGGTCAACTGCGGCCTCTCCAAGTGATCTTTCGAAACGCGCGGTCATGTAGGATTCGATGTTAGGGATTAGTTCGGTGCTGCCGGGAAGCCTGAATTCCCGAAGCGTCGAGTCAGTGGTCACCCACATTATATGGTTCCTAATTATGCGTTTCAGTTCTTCGAGAATAGCGTCTTTATCTTCGTCATCAATGAGTAAATCATCTTGCTTGTATGCCTGAACGTAAGATTCGAGCCTCGCAGCAACCAGGCGCTTCGTCATACTAACGAAATGATCTGACATCTGAGAAATGTTGGGATTGCTTGGCGTCGATCTAGCCCGAATCTGGCGGCGCTCGGTTTCACCATCTATCGCGCATTGCGTAAACGCCTTTCGGTAGATCGATTCGGCGAACGCCTTTGCCTCCTCACTTAACTTCATTGTCTTGCCCGCTGATGCTTTGACTGTTGCCGACACCCCCCTGCTGGATGTTCCCGCGATTCTCACCGACAGTTATAGTGTTGTGAATTGAACCTGGGACAGTGGCCGCAGCTTGTACGTCTTTCCGGTATTGAATCTCGGCGTTGATTCCGTTGCAGAACTTGAATTCATGCGGTAGGTAGTGCTCTTGTTGCGTCCCTGGATGGTACTTCTTGAAACTGCGAAGGGCTCTCCAGAGAAAGTCTATTGCCTCAGCGCTCCCACTAATTTCCTCTGACTCCTTCACGATAATTTCCACGTTGAAGTGTCGCGCCAGTAGGCGAGAGCATTCGTCGTTGAGCGGCCGTAGAAAAGTGTTTGTGTTTCGGTTGTGTGTTGCTGGGTCAACGATTGTTTGATTTGCGACTCCGTCATCCGGTAATTTCGCCAACTCCCGAAGAAAGTCGACCCGTTCGAGATCAGTCGGAATTCGATCCAGGTAGGAGTTCGTTTCAGACCAATTCAAATCACCTAAGGTTTGGCATGACCTTCCTATATGTTCATAGAAAGCCAAAACGTGTTTGCTTGCTTCCTGCATTTGATCCTTTCGATTCGCTAACTCCGGGTTGAGGTTACCTTCAGCTACGAGCCGCTGCACGGGGGACATCGCCGGTCCTATAATCTGGCCCAGCTCGATTTGAAGTAATTCCATCGTCCTTTCCAGACTCTGCGCTCGAATTGGTCCTAATGGATCCTTGTAGGCTCTTGAAATGTCATCGGTGCCTCCCCTCACAAGGCCCGTGAGTTCAGCGGCAAACTCCTGACAGTCAAGCCGGTCTGGATACTTGGCGATCTGGCGACACGTTTCGACGTAGGCTTGAACTCGAGCATCGATAAACTCCTTTTTGAACTTCAGGTGTTCGGAAATCAGGAGGTTCAGCTTGTGTTGAACATTCGACCAATGAATCCGATTTACTTCAGCGAAGTGTCTATCCCTGATTGGTTGGAGCTTTTCATGAAACATGCTTTCGAAAAGCTCGGCTTCGGTTTGCGAAAAAAGTCTCACGCTTCACACCTACTGTTGAGGATGACCAAGATTAAACCACTATTCTAAACTAATTCGGCGCTTTGAACCGGAGGGCTTGGGACTGAGTGAGAGGCTTCTAAGCCCGCTGATCCACGGAATTGGCGGTTCCGCCGAATGTTTCTAAAGCGTTCAGGCCTCGCCCTCATTCCACTCCGTTCCATTCCAGCCGAGAAATCTAATTTAGTTTCCCCCTCTCCGGGCCGATTGTGCCACGAGAGCCCGCCCGCACAACTCTGCGCTTCGCTAATACAGGAACGCACCGCCGGTTAAACCAGCGGGCTTAAAAACCCGGGCCGAAAAATTCCAAGGACCCACCAAATCAACTATGGATTCGTTACCGCCAAAATGATGGCGGCACAAGATTGTGTAAACGACGCGACACTAGCACCGAAAGATTCCTCTTTGCCAAGATCAAAACACGCCAGGCCGCGCTAAGCGCGGCCTAAACCGGGAGACAAAATCTCCCGCCGAAAAAAATTGCTCCGGCCCCCCTAAAATAGTTCCCCACACTACCGCGCCTACGGCTGGCGGCTTTTCCCCGCACGGCAAAGAAACGAAGTAACCTCAACTTCCCGCAACCCGCACTCTCTAACTTCGCAACCCCAAACAAAAGACCAGCCTCCTCCAAAGCCCGTGTTGTATCCGAGTGCTCTAACCAACCATGCTCCAAACAATATGCGGAATGCGAGCAGCACGTAACTCAAAGAAATCAGCGATTTCAGCGAGCTCTACGATTCCACGTTGGGGCGCCGTCTCTCAGCCCTTCCCCATCTGCTAATTCGATAAAACAAAAACATGAGTGGCGAGCGTCCCTCACACATTCCCCGACATCTCCAACTCGAAAAATCAAAGCTGGGTTTTAGTTGTGACTGCAATCGGTGCTTTACCTATTCCAATATTTCCGTCCTTTGCATCTGGAGGCAAACCGTGCAAACACAATTTCTTCAACGTTACGCCCCTAACTCGCTTCACCTTTTGTTTCACCCCATCGACACTGGAAACCCGAACTATGACTTCAACGCTCATCTCGAAAAGTTCGCCAATCGCCGAGTTGACGTCGACAGCGTGGCACCGAGCAGTCGTCAGGGACTAAGCCTTCAGACTCTCTACAGCGGAAACATTACCCGCATTGATCTCGAATCGACGCAACTTATCGGCGGCCACGTACTCGGCCGTGTCGAAATCGACCTCGGACCGGTCGACGAAGCCGAACAGCAATACAAAATCCTGGCCGTCCCTTACGCCGAAAAGCAGCTCGCCAATAACGACGACGCGGTTGAATTCGTGCGCGTAGTAAAGCAGGCCGTCTCCGCGGGCGTCGAAGCCGATCCCCGCTCACTGCAAATCTGGGCTTCATGGGGCTATCGTGAGATCAGCACCCGTCATGGCCAATACATGATTGCAAACCGCGGCGCCTCATTAGATGAAATCGCCGACGCTCGCGCCGAAATCATCCGCCAGGTCCTGAAAGAGATCGCTTTCCTCGCAATGGAACTGACTGACGTCACGTCCACGAACGAAGATCGCTTACTTGACGAGCCGGAAACAGTCGAAATCTACTCAGTTCGCGACGAACAGCTCACCGCCCGCGAACGCCAGGATCTCTTCGAACTACGTTGCGAAGAAGTTCTCTTCAATCACGAAGCGGCCGGCCCGTTTGCCGCCGAACTCAAAACAATCTGCAGCAAAATTTCTCCGGCCCACTCCTCTGGCATCGTCTATAACGAAGAAGCGCAGTTCCAATCTTACCTGAGCGACATGGCCGACTCCGGAACCCAGGAAGAAGGTCTCGAAGCCATGCTCGAAAGCCACGAACGTGTAACCGAGCAATACAGCGAAGGCGGAGTAGTTTCCCTCCACATGAGCGACGGCGAACGCTTCGTCGTTGACGGCACCCTCGAGGACGACGTCACCGAGGACTACTTGCCACAGGACGCCAGAGTCATCGCCAGCGACATACGCCAGCTCTTTATCGACGGCGAAGACATGGAAACCCTCGACGGCTTCATCGAATTCAGCCTCAACCGAATTTACGGCGACCCTTCCGATAAAGACGCCCGCGTGACACGCACCATGCGCTCTGTCAGCACTCGCCTCGAGCCAACGCGTCTCCGCGCCGATGGAACGTGCCACCAGAGCAAACCCGTTGGTACCCGAACAGCATTGTTCGAATACACCTATCGCGTCTCGGTCTACCCGAACCGTGAAGAGCGCCAATACGTCCACGAAGTCCTGGACATTTTACTCGAAGCCATGCAGCGCGATTTCATTCTTCGCAGCATGAATCGCTCTGCAGCATTCCGTGCTTTCCACAACGCGATCGCTGAAGCTTCCGACGTGCGCGCCCTGATCACCACAATTCAGGAAGCGTATCAAGCACGCCTGAAACATAGCATCTCGATCAAAATGTTCACTGCCCTGAACACTCTCTACGAGGTAAAACGTGCTCGCTTTGAATCAACGGCAGTGCAAGTGATCAAAAACGTCGACGGCAGGGAACGCACCTTCATTCCCGCAATCCCCGTCATCGCAATAGCAAGGAAGATTCCAACTCGCGAACTCCGCACCCTAGCCACTGCAATGCACACGTTACCCAACCAAGAGCGTGAACGAATTTGCCGCCTTCTCCGCGACGAACGGCCCGAGCTGTATGGACGCATCCTTAACGGACTGCTCGCCATGATCCAAAGCGCCAGCCAGGGTAAACGCATGTACCTTCGCTTCGCTTTCTACCAGGATCGCCAAACCGGCCGTCCGAACGAAGGGCATAACATGATCCACTTGCTCACGGCCGCTGACACAGCAACCGTCTGGGAAGCCCTCAAAGCCTCGTCCGGCGTAGCTGAGCCCGTCGCAGCCTAAACCCTTCTCATCACCTACAGCACGGTAATTGCGACAGCGAACAACCGTGCTGTAGGCACTATCTTCCGCTCTTACCAACCACCAACTAAAAACGATATGTTCATAAAACAAACACCCCCAAAACCCAAAGCGAGCCGGACCGTACTCCTCGTCAAAACAAACACGCTCGGCCTCTTCAGCCTCGCAATCTTTCCCAATGAGAGCCGATTAGTCACCATTGATACGAGACTAGAAGAACCAGCGATACGCATCTACCGCGAAGCAAAAACCGCCCAAACGGTTTTCAAAGAACAACTCGAAATCACTCTCCAAAATGGCTGGACCATCGCATACGACGGACCACCACTTCACGGATAAAAGAGCGGATTTAAGCTGACGGCAAACTCTGAAACAGTTCCTGGGGGGCGCCCGGCTTTCCCTCGCACGTCCCAACGGGCAAGAGCGCGTCCCTGCCTCCCGCGCTCGCACAAGGCGTGCAAACCATAGTCGTGTTTCGGATCCGAAAACACCAGCAGCACCAAAATCGGACCCTCGGATGTGATTCTTCACATCCAGCCCCGCAAAACTCCAGTTTTAGACACCGGAAAAAGTTAGCGGCAAGTAAGGTGTTGCAACCAACATGGGCATTGGCAGCCAAGAAGTTAGAGATGATTGAAAACGCAACCAACTACCTGTTCATCCAGCACAGCCACCAAACGCTCGCAATGAGCATTGCGTTTTACCTTTCTGTTCTACTCCTCATCAACGCCGAAACAATCATAGCGGCCCTCAAACACGCCGCCCGATCACAAACGCTGATCTAAACAAGAATCTAAATCCAGGCAGACAAGCTGAAGCACATTCCAAAAAAGAAGAGTGCTCGCACCACACTGGGTTGAGCGCAATACAACAAAGAAGGGCAATCGATAGACCACTAGGAGTAAGAAACTTACTTTGACCTGGTCTAGCAATTCGAAAGCCCGCACGCAAAGGAAAGAGGGCCACTCAGAAACCGACTCCGAAAGGAAAGGTCAATGCGTGGTCCTTATTCCATCTAAACAAGTCCCTAGCTCCAACAACGAAAAGAAAATTGGGGCTGACCGCAAGAACCGTCACAGTCAGTTCACCCGACAGGTGAATCTGACATTAGCGAACAACTTGTCCGTCAAACGCAGGTCGTTCATTTCACTAAACAAGCTAAAGTCACCCACTCTCAAAGGAGTCTTCAGATCATGTCATTTGCAAAAGTAACTGTCGTTGGAAACCTCGGCGCGGACCCGGAACTTCGCTACATGCCCAACGGCAACCCCGTCACCTCTTTCTCGATTTGCGCTAACGAGCGCCGAGGATCAGGCGAAGACAGAACCGAGAAGCAGTTGTGGTTCAAGGCGAACGTCTTCGGCAACTCCGCGGAAGCGGTAGCCACGCACCTCAAGAAGGGCGACCCCGTCTACCTCGAGGGCCGCATCAACCCGGAATTGTGGAAAGGCCGCGATGGGGAAACCCGCCTGACCATGAACATCAACACCAGCGACGTTCAGTTCCTCGCGGGAATGAAACGAAGTCGCGCTGGTGCAGCCGGCAGCGAGACGGAAGCCTCGACTGAAGCCGCAGAGGGCGATGGTCAGCCAAAAGACGATATTCCTTTCTGAGGATCGTCAAGCCTGACCGACAAATACGATTGGGCGGCCCAACCACGGGTCGCCCAAATCGTCATCCTCACAAATCAATCATTGTCGCTTGCAAACTACCGCAAAGCGACTCGCCTTTTTTCATGTCGCCCACCGGAGCACATCATGTCTGAACGAAAACTCGTCACAATCACCGCCGACGGCGCCTGTCTCGGAAACGGCCAAGCCCAAACACGCGCGGCCGCAGCCGCTATACTGAACTACCAGGGACGCCGCCGCGCCGTTGCTGAATACATCGGCGAAAGCACCAACCAGCGCGCCGAAATAATCGCCGTTGCGCGCGGGCTCGAATCCTTGAACGAACCATGCACAGTGATCATACGTTCCGACTCACGCTATGTAGTCGAAACGATGAAAGGCGCGTACAAACGACGAACCAATCACGACTGCTGGGCCAGACTCGACACCGCCGCACAGATCCACGAAGTCACTTACGAATGGATCAAAGGCCATAACGGCAACACAGAGCAGGAAGCCGCGGACACGATCGCGCGCTCCATCGCCGAAATCGGCGAAGTCACTGAACTCATTCTCACGGAAGCCGTGCAACGACTAGAAAACGTAATCACACCAGCTCTCCGAAACGCCGTATCCGAAGGTCTGCATTATCTTGCAAACGATTGCGACGGCGCTCGAACGCGCGACGGAGTCGGATTCAGCAAATTCGACGCAGACTTCGGTCACCGCCTCGCAACAAAAACAGTTCTCAACCCTCGCGAGCTGGCCGCCGGCAGAAAGCTTCTCCGCCGCTACGCGGGCCAATTGGCAAGCTATAACCCAGCTCTCGTCGCCATACTCTAGAAACGTCTATCCGCCGCACAGAAAAAGAAGGCGGAATCCATGAAACCGACTTCAACTTCTCCAGGAGCATGCCATGAAACTCTCAGCTCGATTCAGCCAAATCTTCGCCCTCCTCGTCATCACTTTAACTTTGCTCACCGTAAGTGTCTTCGCCAGCTCGAAGTCAACCGCAAACTACGGAGACCCACAAGGCACGAGTGCCCACCCGCACCTCTCCGCAGCCAAGACCATCAAAGGCGCAGCAATCGCATACACCCAAACCGGCGCGCTCAAGCCGCAGAACATTTACTCTTTTGCTGAAGACGGACACGCGCTCCGCTCCAATCGCTTCAACATGCCCGATCCTCTGCGCTACGCGATCACCACATCGCCCGGATTTGGGAACGTCATCCGAAAAGCCCGAATTAAGCGAAAAGGAAATTTTCAAGGCTAACAACCAAAGGCAGGACTGGAAACATCTGGTCGGCGGAAGGTTCTGGTCAATACCGGGGCCTTCCGCTTAAGCCTTTTTTGCCGGCATGTAAGCTCAGGCCGCATGGCCGGCGCCCCCCGAACCGGGAGACCAGCGGCGCTTAACAAAATTGCTCCTACGCACAGCCTCTTATCCCTATCCTAACCGCCACTCTGCGCGGGCGACTTTTCCTTGGCGACCGTTTAAAACTGCAAGCATCAAAATTCACCGCTTCGCTAAACGCGTTCATTCAACGAACCTCGGCGAATTCAATGAAGGATTACTGGATTACTCCCTTCATCGAATTACGATCTCCATCAACGAACTCACCAAAATCAGCGAGTTTGCCGATCAACAAGAAGGAAACTCAAAAATGAAACGACGTACACAAGGAATTTGTGGATCATGCGGCAGCGGTTGTCTTGTCAGGCTCCGGTCCTTTTGGACCACCGGCTTCCGAATGCTGCTTTGTGCTACCTGTGAAAAACTATTCCCTTTGAACAAACTGTAAGCCCAGAAGTTCACTGAAATAGAAAGCGGCCATCAAGCCACGAGTTCGCAACTAAGATCTTCCGTCCGAATGCCTCCCGGCCGGAAGCCACCGGCGGGGCTCCTCGTTGCCAGGGCACGCCCCGCCCGCTCCATTCCAAAGAAAGCAAAATAAAGCAAGTCATTGAACCTCAT
>DIYZ01000240.1:11159-17947 GCA_002427845.1 Chloracidobacterium sp. UBA6041
ATTCAAAAAGCAAACCCGAAGGTCGTGAGCAATAGCATTAGCCTGCTATTCAAAAATACAGATAACGACAGCTTAAAATCGCACCCTGTAACCTACCCAAAAGGAAATCGGACCAGGCATAAACCATGCTCCGCATTACCGTAACCACGAAAACAAAGATAGATACCGGCCGTCCCAATCTTACCGTTGCCGAGATAAATCTTCTCCTGCCTTTCACAATCACTGGAATTCCCGATGAACTGTCAGACGATCAGCGCGATGCGCTATCAACACTCGTCTGCCAAGCTCTTGTTCCATTACGACGTTCCATCACTCCAATAACAGCCTGAACCTCAAACTACCAGCGAGCCGACAGGAACACTACTTGCTGTAGGACTAGCCGGCTTCGCCGGCCCACGCGAAGATCCTCTCTATGACCAACTGGCAGAACATGATCCGTGAATCAATTGCGAGTCTCGCCACCGGCGAGGGCGGCGACTACGGCTACGCCTACGTCGAACGCCTGAATACCAGCACCTACAAGATCCAAACCTCACGCCCGCTCGAAGAAATCGAATGCGAGTTCGACGCCGCCGTAAAACGCGTTATCGAAATCGCCTCTAAAAAAACCTCCAGCGAGTCACTCACTTTCGCTGGTGAGTTTGCCATCTCTGCAAGCCCAAATCTCAAATACAAAACGGTTTGAAATTCCCCAGCTTGCCCACATAAAACATTTTAAGAAGGGAGGCTGAGCCTTCATTCAAACCCCTTCGCCCAGCCTCCCAAAAGACAAACCCAAACGAAACGCCGAACAAAAATCCTGCTGACTGCATTCACTGATTTTCTGATTTTCAGGAGACCTAACTCGAATGCCAGTCAACTATGTCAGAGGCGATGCCACCCAGCCAATAGGGTCTGAAAACCGCATCATCACTCATTGCTGCAACGACCAGGGCTACTGGAATGCCGGATTCGTCAAAGCCCTCTCACAGCGCTGGCCCGAACCCGAGCGCGCCTATCGCCGCTGGGCGACAGGTCTCGAAACTCTCCCTTTCGCCCTCGGTAACGTCCAATTCGTCCGCGTCGCCGCAGGGCTCTGCGTCGCGAACATCATTGGCCAATCCGGCATTGCTAATGGGCGCCTCAATCATCCACCTCCAGTCCGCTACGAAGCCATCCGCAAAGGCCTCGAGCGAGTTCGCCAACTCGCCCTCACTCACACAGCCACGATCCACATGCCACGCATGGCCGCCGGACTCGCCGGTGGCAACTGGCAAACAATCGCCAAAATCATCGACGACGAGCTCTCCAATCATGGACTCCAGGTCACCGTTTACGACCTGAAATAGGATTCAGACTCGACTGCAATTATTGATTTTAACTTTTCTACTCGCGAGGTGACTGACTCCAATGTTGTTTCTACCATTCCAACGGCCGTCTGAAATTACTCCCGACTTCCACAGCCGCATCATTGTCGCTACTGGCCACCGCCCACAGAAATGCGGAGGCTTCAGCGAGGCCGCCCAGACCGCTCTTAAACAGATTGCAATCGACTGGCTGACCGAGCTTCGCCCACGTGGCGCGATCTCCGGAATGGCCCTGGGATGGGATACCGCGATCGTCGAGGCCTGCTTGAATCTCGGATTACCATACGTTGCTTGCATTCCTTTCCGCGGCCAAGAATCCCAGTGGCCACTCCACGCCCGTCGCGCTTATGCCAACTACATTCGCCACGCCGCCAACGTGATTGTTTGTTCACCCGGCGAGTATGCGCCAAACAAGATGCAGATCCGAAACGAGAGAATGGTAGACCTGGCGCTCAAGAACGGTCCCGGCCCCGCCAACGCGCTTGTACTCGCAATGTGGGACGGCACGTCAGGTGGGACTAAGAACTGCCTGTACTACGCGCGCACTCGGATTGAAGCGGTCAACGCCTGGTCTGACTTCACCTCGCGCGCCGCACTCGCCGCCTAACGCAGAAATCCGGCGAGTTCGCCGACCAAAACACGATGGCGCTTGTCCACCCATGAAGGGTTACGGGCAAGCGCTTTTTCGTTTTCAAAAACAGGATTTTGGCTGACTGCAACGAATTGATTTTATTACTTCTGGGAGGCACACCATGACTACCTTAGCTTCACTCGAAACAGCCAATCCAAACGATGCGGATCGCGACACAGCCCTACTCGATCTCGACACCGAATATTCCTCGTACCACCGCAACGAGCCGCTACCTGCGGAGTTCCCCGATGACACCATCGAGTTCGCTGCCAGCGACGATTTTCTCGGAATGCTGCAACAGCTCGTAAGCGATTACGGACTGCCAAGCGGCACCGCAGAACGCTTCAAAAGACATCACGACGACGCCTCGAACGTTCCCGAAACCGAAGAGCTGCGCTACACCGCTGCCTGGGATGCTTACCATGGCGCCCTCGACTCCGACGACGACATGGCAACACTCGCGCGAGTTTACGGCCTGCACGTTCGCATGCCACTTTGCGACCGCATCAGCGCCGATGGCATCCTAATCTTCTAACCGCCCCGGCACTACTTTTGCAGCGAGTTCGCCGACACTACGTTCGCAGCCTTGGAGGCCTGAAAACATGCTTATCTCTCAACTCAACGCTGACCCACTTCGACGCAAAGACAAGAACGTGACCGTAACCGGCGTCGTTCGCGCAACCTACCAGACGCCGTTCGCTTTCTTCACAATCGAAGACGCTACCGGCACCATGTTCTGCCGAACAAACGTCGAACTGCCGCTGCCCGGCGCTCACATTAAAGTCGACGGCAAACTCTTCATCGGAATCCCTGAGGGCTGCTCGTTACCGCTCATGCTCGTTGACGAAAAAACGCGCAGCTACGTCGCACACACCAACGCCTGCGGTCTCAATGGCTGCGAGTTCGCAACCAAAAACTCGCAAGAGATCGCAGCCTGAAAACCAGAGCGAAGTTTTCCGAAATGCCGCCCTGGGCTTGAAACACCCAGCGCGGCGTTTCGACTGAAGGAGTGCCATCGTGCTAATTGAAACCACCCAAAGCTTCGACACCAAAGAAGATGCCGAAGACAATCTCCAAGGCATTAAAAACCTCCCTGGGTTTCTCTTCGGATACGTACGCCAACCGAGTCAGCCGAACCAAAAGTACGACATTGTCCACGTCTTCGACTGCACCGGCGATACACGAAATCTCAGGAAACAACGTGCAATTACAAGCTACGAACTCAACGAAGAAGCGATGTACAATTTTTATCGCCAACTCCAACACTTTTGAAAAAACGCCGCCGGTGGACCCAGAATGCCCGGCGGCATTTTTTTTGACAGCGATCTCAAACCCACAAGGCCCGCGCGCTTGCTATCTAGCAGCTGCGCTCAAACCCTCACAGCGAGTTCGCCGCAGTCCTACCACTCCAAATCCTCGATCCAAATCATCCAATCTCAGCTTAATTAACAAGCAATCAGTTCTCGGACGCCGCAGAAAAACCATCTGCGACTACCCTCGAACAATGGGGCCGAGGCGAGTTCAAAGCAACCCGCCTCAACAAGGCCGGTCATCTGATAACAGGTTATTATGACCTCCCCAAACCAGCGCCTCACTCGGCGCTCCCGGTCATAATAGCTGTTATCAATACGCCCGCATTTATTCCTTTTCTCTTACTTAAGACCCCGCCAGATTTGAACCCCAACACTTTGCTACCAACAATGAAAAAGAAAGCGCCGCCGAAGACAGGAGACACCCACGGCGGCACTTTCCTTTCAGCCGGTTCCAATCGCCCTAACAGGGCTCTGTCCCGGCACGAACGAAGGCGGACTCTTTAAGTCTGACCACCTCCTTTCCCGCCTTCAACACCACTCACAGCCGGCTGCGACTTACCAACTCTTGAGCCGCCGCCATTGCTAAGAAAACTCTGAAACCCTTTGTCGTCTTGAAACGCACGAACCAAAGCGGCATCGACCAACTCTGATTCATCAGGCTTCACACCTGCGGCCTGCTGATAAAAGGTCACGTACTTAGTGAGCTGGTCATGCGTTTCAGACCTGATCTCAAGTTTCAACTTCTTGAAAGTTACACGGCTGAGCACCAGCAAGGGAGCAGACTTTCCTGCAACTGGTTTCCCCACCGCGCCGTCATTTTCATTCATAACTTCTGTGTCCTTTATCTTGGAGGAATTCTGCGGCACTTGGCCCATGCCCTTTCCTATCAAACGCCGTGCCGGACTCCCTCCAACCTCAAGCAGCAAAACACAGACAGGTTTTCCACCATTCCTTGAACACTCAATTATTCATTGACCCTGAACTCTGGAAGCCAAGCGAGGTTTTAGGCGGACTGCAATGAATTGATTTTAGGAAGTCCAGGCTTAGAACTTTTGGAGGCAAACAATGAGTAGTCCATATAGCAACGGAAGCATCCGTGAACAGGAAATAGCGAGCCGCAATCATGCTCGTGAGGAGATATCGCGGATGCTCGCAATTGAAGCCACCAGGGCAGCCGTAATGGTCGCGTATGTAATAGGCAGAATCCAACAACAGTTGCAGGCTCCCAAGTCTCCCGAAGCTCTCTGGAACGACATCGTTAACAGCGCCCAACTCGTTCCCGTTCGCAGAAAAGCCGATCAAAATGTCGCTGATTACCCACAATTTTCAGGCTGGGTTAATGGACAGCGGGAACAGATTGAACGAACTCAAACCCAGCGGCTGCGAGAGCTAATGGAACCGCTTGATTTCCAAAGAAGATTCGGCAACTGTGCCCAACTTCAAGAACTCCACCTGGTTAGTCCCGCACGAATACCCGCCTAAGCATCCAACCATAGATTCCTACCAACGAAAAGGCGATGACTTGACTCCACTCACCGAGTCAGACCATCGCCTTTCTTCATGCCAAATGCATTGGGCTTTTTACCACCAGTTGCTCATACCGAGGTCAGCCCAATAGCGCTATAAACACCCACCCATAATTCAACCCGTCAATAACCAAACACCTCGCTTGAAAGAGACCCTCGACCCATTCAAAAGCAGTCTCAGGAATACTGAAAAGAAAGCCTTTTTATTACCGGAGACAGGATTGTAGGCCTCCTCCCCAATTCGCCGGTCTAAACCCTGTATTTGCCGCACTTGGACTTTTAATTCTTTAAAGTCACCCGATTTTCTTTAACAATCTTACATAACCCATTAAAGCAACCCATTTACCTTTAAAATACTTGCTTTCTAGGACCCTTTTACCCGCTCATTACTCAACCTCAATAGAATTGTGCCAGCACACCTTCTTTCCTCCGTATTTGCTTCACTTACCTGCACTGCTCCCTTTTTCTTCTTTAATTTCCATCATCAGTCCTTTTAGTTACTTGTAGTTAGTCTTTAATCTCAGCACTCGGCCGATTAAAAACACTACCTATCTCGTTCAGGTACAGCACTTGCTCTTTAATCAGCCGTTTTCCCTCTCAGGGAATGCTCTAAACCCTTCTCAACCGAGGTCAGAACGAGGTCAGAAATGGCGAACCAGGAACCCACCAAACGCAGACGGCGCAGTCAGAGCATAAGCCATAAAAAGGAACTTGCACGCGAAGTCACCGGCACCTTACTCTGGGCGGCCGACCACGCTCTTTTTCATGAGTTCGTCGGAAGAAGACACACTACGCCCGCCGAACTTTTACGCGATATTGTCCATGACTGGGCAGTCACCATACGAGTTTCCGGACAAGCCAAAGACACAATGGAACTCGCAGGCCCAGTAAGGAAGCTCCACCAACAGATAATTGCTGAACAACTGACACCAGTAAACGCCGCTCTGGCTGCTATTCTCGACTTCTTGAAAACTGGATCCATTCCCTTACCGTCCGCAAACGCGGACACTGCCCTTGTCCCATCTGACAATCAGGATTCGGCACTACTGACCTTACTCCAGCGACTCGCCGAGGAACTCAAAAAAACGAAGGAAGAACTCGCACGATTAAGAGCCTTCGCCGTCGCTCATTACATGCTCTCCGGCCAAAACTTTGCCGCCACCTGGGCTACTCTCGATTTCATCCAACGCTACATCGCCGAGCCGATTCTTAGAACCGATCCTGCCCACAATAAGGACTCCTTCCAAGCCTCCTTAACCCATCGAGACGACGCTCGGCTAGAAGGACTCCAGATGGTCGAACAAATGTCCTTGGAATTTCACTACCCGGACGAATACCAACTGATCTTAATTAATCCCTCAGAAGACCAAACCTGAACGACCCTCCTGGCACACCTCTTGTTATTGAACAGCTCTTTCGCGGCCTAATCCTCCGCTCACTCCCGGAACTCCGTAAACTGCTAAATGGGAAACGTAGTAGTCGCAATCAAACCCAGCTCTTCAGGAGGCGCCAGTGGCGTTACTCGTTATATCGCCGAGTCTAAACGCAACCCAGAAAAGGAAGGACTCCAGGACAAAGAACCTCGTCCACTCTTTTCCGCAAGTGAAGACAGACTCACCTACCTCGAAGCAAATGAATTACTAGCTCAAACCTCCGGCTCCCTCGCTGAAAAAGAAGACCTTGTACATATCGTTATCTCACCAGAAAAGGAAGATTTTCAACAACTCGGAGAAACCCGCGAGGAGCAGATAGAAGCCTTCAAAGAGATCATCCGCGAGGCCGCTGAAGAAATCGAAAACGAGGTCAATTTCGTAGAGCTACATTGGGTTGCCGGCATCCACCTGAATACAGATCACCCACACGCCCATATCGCTATCAGCCGCGAAGGCTGGGATCGTACCACCGAAAAGGGAAAGCGCATCGAGCACCTTCCCCGGACTCTGCTTCCTCACAACACTAAAGACGAGCAAGG
>DIYZ01000298.1:0-20242 GCA_002427845.1 Chloracidobacterium sp. UBA6041
GTAGGGATGAATAAATAGACTCACCCCCAGGGTGATCCCCTGGGCTAGCTTACGTAACGGCTTCGGCGTAAAGAACTCGAGTTTTGACACAGACTCTAGACTGCTGGGCTATTCCGTCATCCACTACGCGGTAGCTTCGCAACCCCGGCTACTACTCCGAGGATTCTCAAAACAAGTGACGGTCACTTCGCTTGCGTGACTTTGTCCGGGACTTCTTCCGGCATCTTCACAACCTCTTGCCAGCCGGAAATGTCTGCGCGCATTTGGGCCGTGAGATCGTCGCGCAGTTGACGCAGCTTGTCGCTTAGCAGGCACGGATAATTATTAATGTCCGGAAAACGGCGGCGCTGGTCGGCGACAAATGATTTCTGCTTTTCGATGGAAGGGATCGAGCTGTGTTGACCGTTGTCCCAAAAAGGAAGTAACAGCGTCTCGACGCGGGCCGCACCGGGGATGTCAATTTCCTCGCCATCAAGACCGGTGACGTCGCCTACATAGTTTCCTTTTTCGTCGCTCCCGCGAAACAGTTGCAGGCGACCTGGCAGGGTCGTTTTTTCAATCGAGTTCGACGCTTTCAAAGTCGGCTTATCTTCGATCATGCATTGCTTGAAGATGACGCCCGCGACTGCCGGAACCTCGCTCGATAACTTGGTTCCGATGCCAAAGCCGGCGGCACGCGGAAAGTCTTTGACGATCTGGCGCACTTTCTCCACGTCGAGGTCGCCGGTAAGGTTTGGTCTCAAACCGTAAAATCCATTGGCTTCGAAGAAGCGGAGGCACCACTCGCCCAGCTCAGCCAAATCGCCCGAATCAACCCGGAACCCTTTGAAAGCGCGCCGCCGCGCCTCTGTCGACGTGGCAGCCATCGCCGCGTGCACCGCGCCCATGTAAACGTCAATCGTATCGAGCAGAAGAGTTGTGCCGTTCGGGTTGGCGTCGAGCCAGCGTTCGAAGGCCACTTGTTCGAAATGTTTTGGCTTGCCGGTGCGCGGTTCAATCTCCGGCTCATACATGTATTCGATGTACGACTGTTGCCAGTAGTGAGCCTCCGTGCCCACCGCGGGAATGTCGAGACGATGCGCGGCCTCCATATTCGAAGTGTCGTTGAAGCCGCCGATAAATGCATAGACGGCGATGTCAACTGCACGTTCGATGTCGCCGTTGCGTCGCAGGGAAAAATCAGACAGCCAACGGTCTTCGCCCGCGGCCATGCGAAACTGCATTGCCGTGCTCGCCGTTGTCATTGGCAGATCGAAAGCGTGCTCAAACTTGATTTCCTGTGCCTGCGTGAGACCAAAAGCGCCCTCGATGTCAGCGAAAGGTTGTTGTGCGAAGACAATCGTACCGGGACGCACCGCGCGAATTTTGCCCACGAACTGAATGTCTTCGATTGCCTTGGCAAATAGTTGCAGGCCGCCGCGGTCCTGCTCGAGGAATCGCAAACGCGGCCGATCGATTTGGCTATCAATCAATAAACGCAGCAGGCGGCCATGACCGAGGCAGGGAGCAAAGGGCAACTTGCGTTGCGTCACGTAGAAGGTCGCTTTCGCCTCACTCAGTTTAGAGTCGTGGAGGCGAGCGACGTCTTTGTAAGACGCGTCGCCCATCGCGGCGTGATAACGATCGATGTTCAGCGTTCCCATTTAGTAGGACAGGCATTCTTGCCTGTCAAATTTGGTAATAGAGATTTCAAAGAAAATAGACAGGCAGGAATGCCTGTCCTACTAAATAATTTCCGCGCCGGCCTGCCGCATCTCGGCAATCGCGCGTTCGCCGTCGCCGGCTTGGAGTTCCACCGCGCGCATGGCATCTTTCAGAGCCTTCACTTGAAAGCCCTCTTTCAAACCGTCGAGCACGGTGTTTTTTACGCAGTAGTCGGTGGCCAATCCCCCGACCCAAACCTCTTCCACGCCGAGCCGGCGCAGTTGCAAACTCAGGTCAGTACCGTCAAACGCTGAATAACAATCCTCGTCGCCCAGACCTTTCGAGATGACCCGGATGTGCATGTCGTCGATCAATTGCGGATGAAACTCCGCGCCTTTGGTGTTCTGCACACAATGCACCGGCCACGTTCCGCCATAAGTGGCGAAGTGTTTAGTCTTCTCCAAATGCCAATCACGGCTCTTGAAGACCGGCTCGCCTTTTTCAAGAAACTCCTGGATGAGCTTGTTCAGGGGCGCCAGTACCTCATCGCCGTGAGCAACTGCCAGGGCGCCGCCGGGGCAGAAGTCGTTCTGTACATCAATCACCAACAAAGCTCTCTTCTTCGCTGACATCTTACTTAGATCCACTCCTTTGCTCGTTTCACCCGGCTCACATTAATGATGACGCCAATACAGCTTTCGAACAAGTCATGATTGCGAAATCCGGTGCAGACCGTTACTGCTTCCAATGTTCTGCGGTGGACCATTTCTGCGGATCGAACAGACTGTCGTCAAGCGCGACATTTGCGCGCATTTCCGAAAACGCTTCGGTGGTTGTCGTCTTCCCGTCGATCATGAAGATTACTTCCGGGGAAATCCAACCGCCGCCGAGCCTTTGATACTTATTAAACTGCGTCTCTGACGTCAGTGCGCCATCTTTGCCTATGGCCCGAATCATGCGCACAAAATAAAGCTGCTTCTGGTCGATCCAGAACTGCGGTGAATGAAGGTCGCCCGGCTTCGCTCCCACCACGTAAACGGGCCGCCCTTGCCACGTATCTTCGTGCAGAGTAGACAGGTCAAACTTTAGTTGTTTGAGTTTGGTAACAGTCTGGTCGACGGGCAGAAAGTAGACATCGAAAGCGAGCAGCAGCAATGGATGAATTAAGGGGCGGGAACTCTCCAGCCTCCCGTTTTTAAAAGAATACATATTGTCGTTTGCAAAAAGAATTCCGTTTCCGTCTTTGACCGGATCAAAATCTATGCGGAGCCGCCCCGGCATTGAAATGGTTTCTTGCCACACGGCGACTTTTTTCGATCCGTCCTTTTCATAGTCAGTGGTCACCTGTTTGAAGGTCGTGTTCTTGTACCACGTCTCCGCATATTTCTTTCGCATAGCGGCGATTAGTTCTTCGCTTGTTTTAATCTTACTCGCCTGGGCCACGGGCGCCATTGTCAGCAGGGCACAAAGAACTAACAGTCCGCGTTTCGATAGCCTCATAGTTGCTCTTTCGAGTTCTGGTTGGAATCCCCTTTGCGCGCGCCGCTGTTTGCCGGCGTGCCCGTGCTAGACTATTTCCGTTCCATCAAATTTCAAGGCGCAATGATTGCTCTCGATTAAGGGTTGATTATGAAGGATGCGGGAATTGAAGCCAAGCGAGACGCTCAAGCCAGGCCTGGCAGCTTCCTGACAAGGGGCGGAGGGCTAACTGCTTCGCTGGGAAACTATGAAGCGCCTGTCCGGCTTGCGCTCGAAGAAGCGCTGCAGGCGAACGTCTTCCGGCGCATTTGGAACAAGGATGCGTCGCTCTGGAAACGCGAGGAAACCCACCAACAGATCATTGCAAACTCGCTCGGCTGGTTAACGGTGCCGGCTCAAATGCAGGCAGTAAGCGAAGTGGTAACGAGCTTTGCCGGGGACATAAGCGTTGCGCAGGAGTTTCAGCATGTCATGGTTTGCGGGATGGGAGGATCGTCGCTATGTCCCGAAGTTCTGCGACAAACATTTGGACGCCGGCCAGGCTTTCCCGAATTGCTGGTGCTCGATTCAACCGACCCTGACGCGCTCAGTAATTTCGCGAAGCAGATCGATATCAATCGCTGTCTATTTATTATCGCGTCAAAGTCGGGTACTACGACCGAGCCCATTGTGTTTCACCGCTACTGGTACAACGAAGTCGCTAAGAAAAGCGCTGCGCCCGGCAACTCTTTTGTGGCCATCACCGACCCCGGCACAAAAATGGCGGAGACTGCTACGGCGGAAGGTTTCAAGCGAATCTTTCTCAACCAACCTGACATTGGCGGACGTTATTCCGCGCTGTCATATTTTGGAATGGTGCCGGCTGCACTGATGGGATTGGATATAGATAAGCTGCTGCAAAGTGCCGAAGAGATGGCCCAATCGTGCAGCGCGGACGTAGCCGTAAACGACAATCCCGCAGCCTTACTCGGCGCAATCATGGCCGAGTGTGCGCGTGCGGGCCGCGATAAATTAACTGTTGTGCCTGACAAGAAACTGTCAGCCCTCGGTCTGTGGGTGGAGCAACTCATCGCGGAGAGCACCGGCAAAGAAGGCAAGGGAATAGTGCCCATCGTTGGCGAACCACTTGGACCACCGTCCGCGTATGGCAACGACCGTCTGTTTGTTTCGATTAGTGTTGGATCACCTGATGACGGAGAAAGCGAAACTGCCTCACAACTGAGAGCCCTCGAGGCTGCGGGGCATCCGGTGGTTTACCGGAGACTTGGCGACATTTATGAGTTGGGCGCAGAGTTTTTCCTCTGGGAGATGGCTACGGCCTTTGCCGGATGGCGATTGGGCATAAACCCGTTTGACCAACCGAATGTACAGGAGTCAAAAGATGCGACGAAAGCTTTGCTGGAAAGGTTTAGCAAAGAAGGAAAGCTGGAGGAGTCGTCTCCAATTGCGAGCGACGGGACATTGACAATTTATGCCGGCGAGCGCAGCGCTGCGGCGCCGAGTTCCGTTGTGGACGTTTTGCGTCAGCATTTTGGGAAGATAAAGAGCGGTGATTACGTGGCCTTGCAAGCCTACGTTGAAGAGACGCCGGAGATAGAAGAAGCCCTGCAAACAATTCGCACGAGCCTGCGCGACGCCACGGACTGCGCAACCACGAGCGGCTATGGACCAAGATTCTTACATTCGACTGGCCAGTTGCATAAAGGTGGTCCAGACTCGGGTGTCTTTATCCAACTAACCGCGCCGGACAAAATAGATCTTGAAGTACCCGGCGAGCCTTACACGTTCAGCATTCTAAAACAGGCACAGGCGCAAGGCGATTTCCAGTCGTTATTGTCCCACGGACGGCGCGCTATTCGTGTTGATCTGGGAGATGACGTGGTTGGCGGTTTGGCAAGACTGCGAGATGTCATAACAGCGGTGTTGCCGGTTTCCAGCAGCCCAAAAAGGAGTTAAAGCAGGAGTTAGGTGTTCCATGTCGCAAACTTTAAAAATCGGATTGATTGGTCTGGGCGTGATGGGGCAAAACCTTGCGCTCAACATCGAGCGCAACGGTTATCCCATTGCCGTTTACGATCGCGAGCCACCGGTGCTTGACGCGTTTTTGGCGCGCGAAACCGGCAAGCAAATCGCGGGGGCCCGATCTCCGGAAGAGTTTGTTCAACTGCTGGAACGGCCGCGCAAAATAATCCTCCTGGTCAAAGCCGGTGGTCCGGTGGACTGGACGATCGATTTAATAAAACCCTTTCTAAACGAAGGCGACATTATCATTGACGGCGGCAACTCCCATTTCAAAGAGACGGAACGGCGCCAGCAAGAACTCAGCACCGCCGGACTCTTCCTGATCGGCTCGGGAACGTCAGGCGGAGAAAAGGGCGCACTACTCGGGCCAAGTCTGATGCCTGGCGGCGATAAAAATGCTTACGAACAAATTCGTCCGATTTGGGAAGCGATAGCCGCCAAAGTGCCTGATGGACCCTGCGTTACTTATATCGGTCCCGAAGGTTCCGGCCATTTCGTGAAGATGGTCCATAACGGCATTGAGTATGGCGATATGCAATTGATAGCCGAAGCATACGGCTTAATACGCAATGGGTTTGGGTTAAGCGCGGAGGAGACTGCAGCCATCTTTGACGAATGGAACAGGGGCGATCTGGAGTCTTATCTCATTGAGATCACCGCCAAAATTCTTCGTGTCAAAGACGAAGAAACCGGAAAACCTCTGGTCGATCTCGTCCTGGATAAAGCGGGCCAGAAGGGAACGGGAAAGTGGACCAGTCAAATCGCCCTCGATCTCGGGACTGCCATACCTACAATCGACGCCGCAATCACAGCGCGAATACTTTCGTCTCAGAAAGAGGCGCGCGTTGCGGCCAGCACGCAGATTAGCGCCCGCACCACCGGCAAATATGATGGGCTCAGCGGGAAGCTCAAAGACTACATACACGATGCGCTTTATGCTTCTAAGATCTGCTCGTATGCGCAGGGAATGAATCTAATAAAGGCCGGTTCAGAAGAGTTTGGTTGGAAGATCAATCTCAGCGAGGTAGCGCGCATCTGGCAAGGCGGCTGCATCATCCGCGCAAAGTTTCTGGGAAAAATTAAAGAGGCCTATCTACGCAACGTGAACCTTGCGAATCTCTTGCTTGACAACGAATTCAAATCAAAAATGGACCAGGCGCAATCGGGCTGGCGAATAATTGTGAGCACGGCCATGCAGCAAGGTTTACCGGTGCTGGCGATGTCGTCGAGCCTCGGTTACTTCGACATGTATCGCACGGCTAATCTCCCGCTCAATCTTACGCAGGCGCAGCGCGACTTCTTTGGCTCGCATACTTATGAACGCATTGATAAGCCGGAGTTGGGATTTATCCACACTGAATGGGAAGAGTTGTTAGAGAAGCAGAAGAGCGGTCAGTAGTCAGTTGTCAGTGGTGTGAGTCAGTAACAAGAAAGCCCAGCTCCGAATTGACGGCCTTCCATGGAGAGTCCTTCCAACGTCCTCATTTTCGATACGCCGGAACAGCTCGCTCTGGCTGCGGCTGAGAAATTTGTCGAGTACGCGCACGATGCGACCGGCGACCGCGGTCTTTTTACGGTTGCGCTAGCTGGCGGCAACACGCCCATGCGAGTTTATGAGTTGCTGGCGACGGATCGATTCAGCAATCGAATAGCGTGGCCGCAGGTTCACCTCTTCTTCGGTGACGAGCGTTGTGTTCCGCCAGACCACCCGGAAAGCAACTACGCGATGGCCTATGAAATGATGATTTCGAGAGTTGCGATTCCCGCGAAGAACGTGCATCGAATTATTGGCGAGGGCAATCCGACTGACAGCGCCAGGCTCTATGAAGAGCAGTTACGAACATTCTTTGCCGGACTCGCCTGGCCCCGCTTCAACCTGGTCTGGCTGGGGATGGGCGAGGATGGACACACGGCGTCGCTGTTTCCGAATACAGAATCCCTGAAGGAAGAGTCCAGATGGGTACTCACCACCAAGCGCCCGCAGTTAGAACAGGATCGTGTCACGCTCACAGCGCCGGTATTTAATCAGGCGGCGCACGTGGTATTTCTGGTTACTGGTAAGGAGAAAGCAGCGCGCCTGGCAGAAGTACTGCATGGCCCAAGCGGGCCGGATCGTTTGCCTGCGCAGTTAGTCCGGCCAGTAGACGGCACCCTGGAATGGCTTTGCGATCGGGAAGCCGCTGCGAAGCTTTAACACCTCATTAGCATCGCACGTAACCGAGCAGCCAAAACACGATGATGAAGATCAAGATAGTCGAAATGCAGCCGCCACCGAATTTCCAGGCGGCGGCGCCGGCGAGCAGTCCACGAAAAGGTCCTTCCATGATTGTCTCCTGTATTTCAGCGCGCTCGAAGGGCCGGACTCGATCCGCGCACCTATGAAATTATGCGGATCGGTTGACCCTTAGCGAGCTGCTGCGGCCTTAAGTTGCTCGTTCCTGGCTTTCTCCATACGCGTTCCTAAAGTCTCGGCGTCTTCCTCACTCAAGACCTTGCGCGCTTTCGTAAACATCTCGCCTTCTTCTTCCTCGACGTGATGCTCGATATTCTCCTTCAACACGGTAAACTTCGCCGTCCACTCCTCCTCGTCCTTCCCCATCGACTGCAACTCACCGAGAAGCTGTTTAACCAGGCGATGCTCTTCAAATGCTTCCAGCGTGATGTCGCGTGTTTCGTCGGCGTTCTCCAATGCCGGATAAAAAATTGTTTCCTCGATGCGCGCGTGCACCATCAACTCGCGGTTTACTGCTTTGACTTTTCTTTGGCATTTCAACCTCCTCGCTCTGTGTAGGCTTCCTGTACATCTCGCGGCCGCACTTGTTTAGTAACAGACCACCTTTTCTTCATGAGGGGACGCTGAACGGAGTTAGGGCGCAATTGCAATGCCAACATTTTTCCGCCAAAAGCTTGCACCCGTTCCGTATTCGTTGAGTTGGCCCAGCGAGTGGAAGCTCGCAAAATTCGTTGAACCCAATAGAGGCGCAGTATTTGCAGAGTTGTTTCGAGGATTTAAGAAGCGAGGAAAAAACAAAGGGAGGACTGGGCAAATGCCGAGAGGAGACAAAGGCGCCTACACTGATAAGCAGAAACGGCAGGCTGAACACATCGAGGAAGGCTACGAGAAGCGCGGAGTATCCGAAAAAGAAGCAGCCTCGCGCGCGTGGGCCACGGTGAACAAGGAGTCGGGCGGAGGGAAGAAGAGCGGGTCTGGTCGCGGCAAGAAAGAGAATCGGAGTGCGTCCAAGAAAGGCTGAGAAGGGCGGCAAGAAGGGCGGAAGCAGGAAAGGCGGTAAGAAATCGAGCAAAAAGTTAGGACGAAAATCGTCAAAGAAGTAGGTATCATTCATCATGACGCGTAAACCGAAAACTAAGTCTGTCGGCGGGAAGCGAACAAGCCGGCAACACTCTGGCGCGCGAACAAGAGCGGCTAGCGGGAAGCGAACTTCGAAGCGGTCATCGAAAACGTCCCGTAACACGTCCGCCAAAGAGAGTCTTGAAGTTGGTCAGCTTAGAGAACCAAGTCGCCGATGCCCGCTCAACATCAGCGGAAGCCGGGGCTGGAGTCTAAGCTGGAACCGCGGCCGCGTTATGGGGCCCCACATTACAAGGGATCCCGAAAGCTCAATCACAAGGTGGCCTTGATTACGGGCGGGGATTCAGGAATTGGCCGCGCCGTCGCGATTTATTCGGCGACCAAGGGTGCAATTCATGCGTTCACAAAGTCACTAGCCCAGAACCTGGTCGAGAAAGGCATTCGCGTATATTGTGTCGCGTCCGGCCCGGTGTGGACGCCACTGAATCCGTCTGACAAGGCGGCGAAAGATGCCGCTGAATTTGGGGCTGACACGCCCATGCAACGTCCCGTGCAACCTGAAGAGATTGCGCCGGCATTTGTTTACTTCGCGTCAGAGGTTGACTCGAGTTATGTAACGGGTGAAGTCCTGACGCTCCTTGGGGGCGATACTACCGCGGGTTAACCGCAGGTCAGTTTTGCAACTATTCACAGGAGGAAAATTATGGGAGACAACGGTGGTGGAGGCAGTGTCGGCGTCGTAGCGGTTTTGGCGATTTTTGTGATCATCGTGGTGGCGGCGCTCTTTGTTTTCGGCGGACGGCTCTTTGGTGGAAACAAAAAGGTTGACATCAACATAAGCACGCCCGCTAAGTAGGGCCGCAGAGAAGCGAAAAATTAGCAGGTCTTCAAGCAACGGCGTGGTTGTGCTCGGGCTGATAGCAAGCGTCTGGTCCATGGCTCGTTTGTGCCACTGATCGCCTGAGCCGCGTGACGAGAGGTAATGTTTCGCCGGCAGCCGGTTGCTGCCTGCGCGGCTGGTCACGCGGCTTTTGTTATTAACGTTATTTTGTAAACAGGGAGCTTTAACATGTTTCGCAAATTCGCAGTCGCGGCCGCAAACGCACTTGGCTCATCCTGGATGTTTGTTACGAACGTCATTCTGATCCTGATCTGGTTGGTGCTGGGACCGTTCTTCCATTATTCAGACACGTGGCAGCTATTTGTTAATACAGCGACGACGATATTTACCTACCTCGCCGTCTTCCTGATTCAAAACACGCAGAACCGCGACGCGCAGGCGATCCACTTAAAGCTCGACGAGTTGATCAGAGGCGTATCCGGTGCACGAACTCATTTGGTGAACCTCGAAAATCTCACCGACGAGGAGCTTGCAGGCTTACAGGAAGAATTCAGTCGGCTCCAGAAGAAACACGTAAAAGCGAACGAAGAAGGAGACCCAATCCCAGCCGATTGAAGGCCGGGGCTCGTGATCTCGACTAAAGCACAGGGGTTAGGGAATTGGAAATCGCCGGTGATTAGGAGTTGTTAAATAGCGTCCTTCTTAATTTATGAAGCAACTTGCCCGCAAATCCCACTTGCTTTCTATTCTGCCCCCAACCGGGGAGGCGGCGCCGCCTACGTTCGACATGAGCGCGAACGTCGTACGAAAATCGTTTGATGGTTGGCTAAAGGCCGTGCAGCCAATAGTTGAGTCTGCGGCTGGCGGTGAAAATAAACCAGCACGCCTGTTTTTTAACCTGCGACCACTTACTTCAACAGATACTATTCGTGTTGGTCGAGCGACCGTTCGCGAGAGCAACAGCCATCGTTACTGGCCGCGAGAAGTTGTGGAAAAGTTTCTCGCGGCAGAAGTCATCACCGGCAACTGACGTAACTGTTTTTGTCTAACGCTTGCTTCCGGCTTTCTGATTCTCAGCATCCAGCCACGTTTTGAGCGGCGCAAAGTAATCGATGATTGCCGTCGCATCCATCTTGTCTTCGCCTGTCATCGCCTTCAACGCTTCCGGCCAGGGCTTGCTCTGACCCATCGCCAGCATCTGGGCGAGTTTCTCTCCAGCCTTCTTGTTGCCGTAGATGGAGCACTGATAGAGAGGCCCGTTGAACCCCGCCTCACGACATAACGCGCGATGAAATTGAAACTGGAGAATTGCCGCCAGGAAGTAACGCGCGTAAGGCGTGTTGGCCGGCACGTGATACTTGGCGCCGGCATCAAAATCCTGCTCACTCCGTGGCGCCGGCGGCGCCAGCCCCTGATATTTGGCGCGCAGGTCCCACCATGCTTTGTTGTAGTCGTTTGGCCCAACTTCGCCCGAGAAAACTTTCCAACGCCACTGATCGACCAGGTAACCAAACGGCAGGAATGCGACTTTATCGAGCGCGCGTTGCAGGAGAAAACCTATGTCCGCGCTCTGGTCCGGCACCTTATCAATCAATCCGATCTGTTTCAGGTATGGCGAGGTAACCGATAAAGCCATTGTGTCGCCGATAGCTTCGTGGAAACCATCGTTCGCACTATCGCGGTAAAGGAATGGCTGTCCCGAATAAGCCATCTGGTAGTAGTTATGTCCGAGTTCGTGATGGACGGTGGTGAAGTCTTCCTCGTTTACCTGGATGCACATCTTCAGCCGTACATCTTTTTCGTAATCGATATCCCAGGCACTGGCGTGGCACACCGCTTCGTGGTCCACCGGCTTGACTAACATCGAGCGCTCCCAAAATGTTTGCGGCAGCGGATCAAAACCGAGCGACGTGAAAAACGATTCGCCGTAATGCACTAACTGTTTGGGGTCGGTGTTGCGTGCTTTGAGAATCTGGGTCAAATCGTAACCACGATCGCCACCGCCCTCGGGCTTGAGCAGCGGGTAGATGTTGCCCCACTGCTGCGCCCACATATTGCCAAGCAGGTGAGCTGGAATTGGACCGTCTTCCGGCACCACGTCCTTGCCATACTTCTCGGAAAGCTTGTGTCGCGTGTAGGTGTAGAGCGAATCGTAAAGCGGCTTTACCTGTTGCCAGAGTCGTTCCATCTCAGCGGCGAAAGCGTCAGGATCCATGTCATACTTCGCTCGCCACATCGCGCCCGTGTCTTTGAATCCCATTTCGCGCGCGCCCTTGTTACTCAGCTCGACAAAACGCACATAGTCCTTTCGATAAGGCGGCGAAACCTGATGCCAGCCTAACCAGATCTTTTTCAACTCTTCAGGGTCACGGCTATTGGACATGATCTCTTCCATGTCGCCGAGGCTGAGACATTTTCCTTTGTCGCCGTCAGGACAGTACTTGCCCTTGCCGTAATCGCCTTCGAGCGAAGCCGCGAGCCTGGTCAGTTCATTGCGTTCGGCCGCGTCCTTTGGCGCCGGCAACACCAACGACAATTTCAGCAGCTTCAGTTTGCGCGCCACGTCGTAAGGCAAATCCAGACCATCAAAACGACGCGACTGATCGACTAAATCACTGACTGTGGCGATGACCGCGTTGTTAGCGTCGGCGGAAAGTGCCTCCGTGTCATCAGTAATGAAGGTGCTCTTCACCCAATCCGCGCGGCTGTATTTGAGGTTAAGGTCAAGCAGTTTCTTTTCCGCATCGGCAATAAACTTCTCCGCTTCCGCCGGCGTGCCCTTCTCGCCAGAAATAGAAACTGAGTTTGGGTTTTTTGTGCAAGATGACATAAGCGCCAGCCCAATACCTACGATGAGAAACGACCCCCACCACAGATGACGACTACGACAAATAAAATCCATGTTTGCCTCCGTTGACACTGACGACGAAATAATGGGATTAGCTTGGGGATGCGAAAGGATTGTAACGAGGGTTGAGAAAGTTGGGAAGGGCGGCGAGAACTGGGCCGGAATTCAGACGGGAGAAACCTGAGCTCGCACAGTTCGACTGGATTAGATTTCTCTAAGATTACATATCCAACCTTCAGGTGTTTCCAAGTGTCTGATTAGTTGCCGTTCGTGGAACACGCGGGCCGGCAAACGGTTGCTTTCAGAAAATGAGATCTCGCGATCGTAGGGCGCTTGACCGATGGTACTGATGCTTTTTAGAAGTGCATCAGTACCTGACGAATGTTTCAGTTTGCGAGCGGAATGGGTACGGAAGAAGGCGGTTTGCCGGACGCAACCGGTTCAATCACAACGAACGGCGGGCCCGACTCATATTCAGTCTTGCGAGGCGAGAACTGAGTCTTTAGACGATTGAATCGTCTTTCAATTAGACAAAACGAGGCGGAGGAAATTCCTATTGCCAGCACGAGTTTGGCCCACGGTTCCCAGTAACCGAGGTAATAGAAACTCGTGCTTCTTACGACCAGCCAATGCCACAAGTACAAACCATATGAAATCTTGCCGAAGCAGCGGAGCAAACGCGTTTGCAACACAGCCGACAAGATGCGGGGAGGCGAATCGGCGGCGACTAAGATTACGACACCCGCCATCAGCGCGATTAACGAAAACCCGCCGCCATACAAAAACTCGTCTGTAAAATTTGACCGGCGGAGAAGATAAAGAAAGCAGCTGGCTGATAGCAGACTGACCAGGCCTAGCAACTCTTGTTTCTTATGCTCACGTCCTTCATCGGCAGTAACGCCAACAAACAACCGGTTAACAGAGCGTCCGCGCGCGTGTCTGTTCCGTAATAGAGCCTTGTGAAGTTCGCTCCCGAACTCAAAAGCCAATAACGACGGATCGCGATGGCCAGGATTACGACGACGAGACCGCCCACGATGAATCGCCGTTTCAGCTTGAGCGCCAGGCAGCCAGAAAGCAGCACCGGCCAAACGAGATAGAATTGTTCTTCGATTGAAAGTGACCAGATGATTGCTGTCGGATCAAGAGAAGCATCCCAGCCAAACGCCATGCGCCAGTTGGTTGAGTAAGCAAGAGCGATGGCGATTAGTTTCAACTCCTGGAAGGTCCCGAGCAGTTGCGTGTGATACGTAACCAGCAGGCAGGCGATTAAATAGAGTAAGAGGGCCGGCCCAAGCCGCAAGACGCGGCGCATGTAGAAATTTCGTAAGGATATTGTTTTAGACTGTTCAAATTCTGCCCCTAGCAGACCGGTTATAAGGAAGCCGCTAAGCACAAAAAACAGATCAACGCCAAGAAAACCGCCGCTTAAAGAAAACGGTGTCAGTTGGTGGTGAACTATTACTGAAAGGATTGCGATTCCGCGGAGACCATCAAGCTCGGGTACATGCCGTGATCCAAAACTTTCCATACCGGCGGTAGCGCGTTCCATGGTGCGGAGGGCAGTCAACGCCAAAAGGCGAGGGCGATCACAAGTGAATCCAGTAGCTCAAGCTACGGTTCGACCAAACCCTTTTTAATATTCCGCTGCCAGGCTTCATAGTTTCGTACGCGTCGCTTCGCCTGTTTTCGCGTGAGCTTCAACTCCTGCGCCACGGAATCGATGCGCGCGGTCCGGTCCTTCTTCTTATCATAACGGTCACCTGGCGCTCGCAAATAAATCTGGTAGGCACGAGTCCATTCCGATTTCACATCGGCGGTAGCCTGTTTGCCACGTTGTTCCGGCATATGTTGTCCCTTCGGGCGAGTTTCAACTTGAATTCTAGCAGTGGATGCTTGCGAAGCGGTAGCAGAAATTTTGGGAGTTGATCGCGAGAGTTTGGAGCATGGGCCACAGCTAATCTACCTCGCGGCCCCTCGCGGAAACATGACCTTGTCAGGCGCAGCGTTTAGGCTAGCGAGCATTTTCTCGATCAACTTGCTCTTTACTCTACCGGCCTGTTTCGGTTCCACCAGGTAACGCACTATTGCCTCCGGCCAGGTATTATCGCTTACGCGAAATAAGACTGCCGGATACTCCCGGACCTCCAATTGGTCCACCAGAGTTTCCGAAAGCAAGGATCGAAACGTGCGTACCCGCTCGAACATTGCTTCGCCAATTTCTTCTTCCGCTATCCGTCGCATAGTTTGCGGACGAATTCGAGATCGCTTTCGTAAGCGACGTTGAATTTGATTTCATTCCAGATGTAGGGAAATAGTAGACAGGAGTAATTTTAAACAGCCGAGCTTAGAACCTTTGAATTTGGAAACTTCATGATGCGACCGCTCGGATGATCGGTGGACAAGTATTCGCCGCCGAATTCCCATAACGTCGTATCGAGATAGCCTACGACCAGCACATCTCCACTCGCCTCACCGATTCTTATACGGTCCCCGACGCGGTAGGGTGTTCTGACCAAAATGTAAATCCAGGCAATAAAACTAGTAATCGGAGTTTGTAATGCTTGACTATCCCTCCGGAGAAAAAGATCCACATGAAGCAACGCTCCCTCAGTTTCTGAAGAAGCGCTGCCTTGCTGTGGACGCTGCTCTAACGTTTCCGCCAGAGCCCCTTTAGAAACCCGCGCGAAAGCCGGCGAGGTTTCTATCTTATTTGATCCACGAAACCGAAAACCTTGATCCCCCTTTGTCAGCTCTTGCTACCAGGCAAAGGCGCCGGCGCTGGTTCACCGTGAACGTCGGTTAGGCGTTAGCTAGACAGCCCTTCGGCCCGACACCAGATTGATAATGAACACAATCAGCGCGACGACAAGTAGCAAGTGAATCAGTCCGCCGCCGATGTGACCCAAGAAACCGATTAACCAAAGAATGAGCAAAATCACAAGAATCGTCCACAACATACGCTCTTCTCCTTTACTGAATAACCTGCGAATTTTCGAAACTCTTGGAACGATTCCCTAACGGAGCAATGCTCATGCCATTTTGTGATAAAGCCCATTTGCTGGTGTTACTCCTCAATAAACTGCGGAGATCGGGCCAACTCGACTTGGCCGCGCCAGTCCCCGGCGCAGAGCCCAATCTACAGAGGTGCATTAGAACCGTTCGCTTCCCGTTCGCTTCCCGTTTCGGCACCGGCAATGAATTTTGTGCGGATTCGGGTCAAAAACTCGGCCCACCGTCATTTGTCCCCATAAACAATGGGCTGCCAGTCAGCCGCGACGGCAGATACTTCTTGACAAAACGGCCAACTGTAACTATATTAGTTACAGACCAATAGAGGTTTTGCCCAGTTTCGCAGTTCCTTATGTCGACCAGTAGCCGGTTTGCAGTGGCGGTACATGTTCTCACGCTAATGGCGTGGGCGGATGAGGAGCCACTTAAGTCGGAGCAGGTAGCCGAGAGTGTGAATACTAATCCGGTCGTCATTCGGCGGATGTTGTGTGAGCTCGCCGAGTCGAAGCTCGTAGTTTCGCAGAGCGGGGCAGCGGGTGGTTCAAAGCTCGCGCGCCAACCCGAACAAATAACGCTGCTGGATATCTATCAGGCGGTTGAGAGCCGGGGCGTTTTTTCGTTACATCGTCATCCTCCCAGTCGTAATTGTCCTGTCGGCGTAAATATTGGAACCGTGCTTAACGACGTTTTGGATGACGTTGATTCGGCGGTTGAGCGTGTGCTTGCAGAGATCACGATCAAGGATGTGGTGCGCCGCTTGAAACCGTGTGTGAGCACGGCCAGCGGCAAGAGCAAGCACACGACCAAGCCGCAGGTTTTGTCGGTAAGAAACTAAGAAACATGTGCGTTCGTATTAGTAAGAAGCACAGGGTTGATAATGATAGAAGGACATTCAGTAGTGGGTTGCCGTTGCGAGAGGCCCGCTACAACCCGAATGTATCTCGCATGAAAGGACGGTCATAAATTGGCTAGGCTTCAGAAAGATCAGGACGGGGTTGAACCGATGGATTCGGTTAAGCCAAATTTTTCAGGCGCTCATGAGGAACTCCTGGATGATGCAGTCTCGATCGAGGACATCGATGAAGTTTTGGAAAAGCTCGCGACGGCGGGTATCACTGGAACCGAGTCGGACGAACCGGTAATCGGCGAGGCGTCTTCGTCGGCCGTGCAGGTTGAAGACGACGACTCCGCCCCTGAAGAGATGGAATTGGATCTCTCGGCAGGCGAGCTCGATAAGACTTCGGATCCGGTGCGCGTCTATATGCGCGAAATGGGTGTGGTACCGCTTCTCAAGCGCGAGCAGGAAGTTTCGATCGCCAAGAGAATCGAGTGGGGGCAGAAGCGGGCGCAAAAAGGAATAACACGCTCTCCGATGGCGGTTGCGGAGTTATTGAAAATCGGTGCCGAGCTGGAAGCCGGCACGATTGGCATCCGCGACGTAGTCAACTTTTCCGATCAGATGGAAACGGAAGAGCACGAGGATAAGACTGAGGAGTATTTGCAGTGGACCATTGAAGGTATTCAGAACATTCGCAAACTCTACAAGCGTGGCCTGAAAGAATTAGCGCAGTTGAATGCCGAACAGAAGCTGCGACGCGGCAAAGGATCGAAGAAGTTGACGCGGCTGCGGCGCAAGGTGGCGCGGACGCGGCTTGAGATAGTTGGCGAGATCGGACAGCTTCATCTCAAAGAAGCTACACGGCAGCGTTTAATTAGCGCTATCGCCACTCTTCATCGAGAGACGCGCACGCTGGAGCGCGACATCGAAACCTACAACGCGAAACTGGGCAAGAAGCGCATCAAGGCAGAGGATGCGAAAGAGTTAAAGCGGCAAATCTCCGCAGCGAAGCGTCGTCTCAAGGAAATTGAGGCGGAACATCACGTCTCGCCGCTTGAGGTCAAGCGTTCTCATCAGATGATTGTTACTGGTGAAGCCCAGGCCGCTCAGGCGAAACACGAGTTGACAGAAGCTAACTTGCGACTGGTAGTTTCCATCGCGAAGAAGTATCAGAACCGCGGCCTGCAGTTTCTTGACCTCATTCAAGAGGGAAACCTGGGACTAATGAAAGGCGTGGACAAGTTTGAATGGCGTCGCGGCTACAAGTTTTCAACTTATGCCACGTGGTGGATTCGCCAGGCCATTACGCGCGCCATCGCGGATCAGGCGCGCACGATTCGCATTCCAGTGCACATGATCGAGGTCATCAATAAGCTGAGGAACACTTCGCGCGAGCTCGTCAGGGAATTGGGACGTGAACCAACGACTGAAGAGATAGCTAAGAAAATGGGCATGTCAGTCGAGAAGGTCAGCAAGGCACGCAAGCTTGTACAACAGCCCGTTTCGCTGGAAACTCCAATCGGCGAAAGCGGAGATTCACAGCTCGGCGACTTGATTGAAGACAAGTCAAGCACAAGTCCCGCCGAGAGGGTTATCACTTCAAACCTGCGCGAGATCACTGGTGATGTTTTGCAAACGTTGAGCCCGCGCGAAGAGCGCGTAATACGCATGCGGTTTGGCCTGGACAGAGAAGGCCATGAGCGCACACTTGAAGAGGTGGGCCAGGACTTCAACGTCACGCGCGAACGCATCCGGCAAATTGAAGCCAAAGCTTTGAGAAAGCTGCGACATCCTTCGCGAGCACGTGTGCTAAAGAGCTTCATCGAGGGGCAACGGCAATAAACTGAGTCAGACCGGGCCCCCGGACCGGGGTCCCCCGGCGAAGCAGCCCGCTGGGGTCGTGGTAGCAGCCGGGTGAATTAACAGTAAAGGTAAGCAGCGGCGCGACCGCCGACAAGAACGAACAAACAAGGTAGAGGAGATTGATCAATGAGTGAGAAGGTTAGATACGTGAGCGACAGCTCATTTGAAAAAGAAGTTCTGCAAGCAGACAAGCCGGTGCTGGTGGATTTTTGGGCTGAGTGGTGTGCCCCCTGCCGCATGCTCGCGCCAACGATAGACGCCATCGCTGAACAGTTTGGCGGAAATGCCGGGGTCGTCAAAGTGAATGTGGATGAGAACACTTCTACGGCGCAACGTTATGGCATCAAGGGAATTCCCACTTTGATCCTCTTCAGAGAGGGAAAAGAAGTAGAACGCGTCGTCGGTGCGACGAGTAAAGAATCGATCTCTCGCATGATCGAAAAGCACGTTACCGTCGCCACCACCTAATCAGGATCTTTCGCGAACGGGGGACGTTCCCCTTCGGAAGCCACGTCCCCGTTGTCGCCTGACATTTCTTTTGTGTTATACTGCTTTGGCCTCGCGATCCTCACGCGATCATAAACGACCTCTCGATTTTACTCCGACCCACTCGCAATCGTTGTTTTGAATCCAGTAAATTTCTGCCAACAAGGAGCCCGTATTCTATGCGCAGCTTCGCTGTCATTCTTCTCGTAACAGTCTTAGTCCTGGGACAAGCCATCGCGGCGAATCCTAATGCGGCTGCGGCCAGCACGGGACAAAATCTGCAATCGATCAGTCAACAACTTCGGCATTACGATCTTCTTGAGTTGGATGCCGCCAACGTCGCCGAGCAAGTTCGCCAGACGGGACAGCTTTCAATTGCCACTCCCGACGGTCCATTCGACCTTGCATTGTTGCCCTACGATATTCGTTCTCTTAACTACCGCTCAGAAGAGCCGATCATCAATGGCGCGGTGCGCAGCAGCGAGCGGCCACCTGCGTTTACTTACAAAGGGACGGTGCGTGGCGTAGACGGCGCGCAGGCGCGCTTCACGATTGACGGTAAGATTGTTGAAGGACTAATCATCACGCCGGCGCAAAAATATTTTATCGAACCGGCGTCGAGATATTCGTCTTCAGTCAGCCCTAATGGCTACGTTGTATATAGAGAGTCGGATGTCATCCAGGACTACATCGGGTCGTGTCCTTTCACGCTTTCGGCAGAGGTCCATTCCGAGGTGGGGCGGGTAAGTAAGTCTCCCTCTGTTCTGTCCAGTCAGTTTTCCGGCTTAACCCCGGCTGTGCTTTCACCGCCACTAGAAGCCGAGGTTGCCACCGAAGCGGACAACGAATTCGTCCAGGCTTTGGGAAGCACGCAGGCTGCGAATAACGAGATACTAAGCATCCTGAATATGGTGGACGGAGTTTATCAAAGCGAGATCGGGTTGAGTTTGAAAGTTGTATTTCAGCGCGCCTGGGACCCGGCAACACCAGACCCTTATTCCGGTACGACCGATGTGCAAACGTTGCTCACTGAACTCCGCACACAGTGGAACATCAATCCTCCGGCCGGCGCGCCGACTCGCGATCTCGTGCATATGTGGACGGGCAAGACGATGAACGTTCCGGGCTTCGCCTCTGGTGGTCGAACCGGCTTCACCAACGACGGCGTTGTCTGCCGCGACGCTCAATTTGGCGAGTCCGCCGCTTACGGACTGTCGCAGAGATTCATTAACGCAGTCGCGAAAGTAGTTATTCCTGCTCACGAAATCGGTCACAACTTTGGCGCGACACATCCGGATCAGGAAAATCCTGCTCACCCAGAGTGCAGCACGACCATAATGAATTCGGACGCCACGAATTCCAGTCTTACTTTCTGCCAGTTTTCACGAGATCAAATCACAAACTACATTAATGGGAGCGCCGATGGCGTCACGCCAAACAACGCTTGTCTTTCAGTTGTTACTACTCCGCCGCCGACGGTTCAATTCACCGGCAGCAATTACAGCGCTACCGAGGGAACCGACAAGAGCGTCTTGATAACGATTACACGTTCCAGCGGTAATGGCGCGTCGACGGTGTCCTACGAAACCGTGAACCAATCAGCTTCCGAGCGTTCAGATTACACGACGGCGCGGGGCACCCTTGCGTTCGCGGCGGGCGAGACCACAAAGACATTCACCGTCTTTATCACTGACGATGTCTTTGCGGAAACGGCGGAGACTTTCGGAGTGTTGCTTTCAAACCCGACGGGCGCGACGCTCGCTGCTCCTTCTTCGGCGACCGTGACGATTGCTGATAACGACGCGGTCAACGGCGCGAACCCAGTCAAAGACGCATCATTCAATCCCGGGTTCTTTGTGCGCCAACACTACATTGATTTCCTTAATCGCGAGGCGG
>DIYZ01000298.1:20378-33540 GCA_002427845.1 Chloracidobacterium sp. UBA6041
GCGCGTCGTATCAACGTCTCCGCCTCCTTCTTCCTCTCGATTGAGTTTCAGGAGACCGGTTTCTACGTGATACGGATTCAGCGCGTAGCCTTTGGTCACAAGTCTGATACAGCCGCGGCGCGCGTTACTTAATAACCAATTCATCAAGGATGCAGGGCAGGTTGGTAACGGCGTGATTGTCGGTCAGCCAGGCGCCGATGCCATACTTGAGCAGAACAAGCAGACGTATGCGCAACAAATCGTCGACAGCACGGATTTCGCGACACGTTTCCCAGCGTCACAAGACGCGGCGACGTATGTTAATGCGCTCTATTCGTCGGCTGGTGTCACGCCGACGGCGACTGAGCGGCAGGATGCGATCACTGCTTTCGGAGCGGGAGGCACTGCCGGACGGGTTGCCGCATTGCGCAAAGTTGCCGACTCAGCTTCCGTGCGGCAAGCAGAAGTTAACCAGGCGTTTGTGCTCATGCAATACTTCGGTTACCTGCGGCGAAATCCGACGGACGCGCCCGATACGAACGACGGCGGTTATCAATTCTGGCTGGGTAAGCTGATAGAGTTTGGCGGCAACTTTGTTAACGCGGAAATGGTAAAAGCCTTCATTACTTCCGGCGAGTATCAACAGAGATTTGGACCATGATAAGTGGCCAATCATTTCGGCCATAACAAAGGCCGTCGCTTTTGAGTGCAAAAGCAGAGCCGCTTGAGGTAACCCTCAAGCGGCTTTCTTGTGCCATGAGCCTTCGGGATTCGAGGCGTGTGCGGGTTCATGTTGCATCGCAAACTAAATAGTTTGCGTTACAGAAGCTTCCAGCTTGCATCGCAAACTAACAGTTTGCGTTACATGGACCGCTCAGATTGGATTGTTTAATAGAAATTGGAGGCGGCGATCGGAATCGAACCGATGAATAAAGGTTTTGCAGTCTCGGGACGCCTGTTCACGCAAGTTCTGGTGGATGCTGTTGTGTGCGTTTTTATTGGCGTTTCGACATTTCGACTGTTTGTGTGTTCGCCTAAATTCGAGACTGTTTCGCCTGGTAAAGACCCCAGAGTGTTGTCATTAGTCCAGGATTGAGTCGAGACAACAGAGTTGCAGTAACCACCATCAAACTAGGCCAGAGACAGATCGCAGCTGCGCACTTTAGTCTTGATTTCTACTTCTCTCTGGAGAAAAGCAATATCGGACTGTAAAGGACGATGCCAAGAAAGAAAGCTAGAGCGTAAGTGAGTACGACGCTGAGTCTTGGCAAGAAATGTTAAGCAGGATCTAAATTGATTTCGATACCGGCACCGGAGGTGCTGAAAAAATGAACTCAACACAGACTAACGTACGTCTATTTTCGGCAGGTTCCGCTTCCACTCAGGGGTTTCGGACTGCGGTTTCTCTACACTGCCATACGCAACACTCTAAAGAAAACCTCAGCTTTATTCCGCATTACGCGTCTCGCATCCCCATCGTAACTAAGCGATTCCAGTCTGAGTTAGAGCGTCAAATCAAGCGTGGCAAGAAGGTCGACTTTTCCCGTGCCTACTGGACGCCGCCGGTCTCTGCGCGTGGCGTAGTTGAAGGGGAAGAGGAACAGATCGAGCGTCAAGTTGGACTTGAGGCGCTGGTGTCGATCACCGACCATGACGATATCGAAGCCAGCCTACTCCTGCGGGGGCTCGACGCATTCAGAAACATTCCGGTCTCGGTGGAATGGACGATCCCCGTCGGCGTCGGGTTCTTCCATATAGGCGTCCACAATCTTCCTCCCAAGCTGTCCGTAGAAATCATGAGCGAACTCGCTCAGTATACGTCCAGTCCGGAGAGCGGCGGACTGGTGGACTTGCTCGCGATGCTCAACGAACTGCCCGGAGTACTGCTCGTGCTGAACCATCCGCTTTGGGATATTGAGTTTGCGGGCGCTGAACAACATACGAGATCACTTTCAGCTTTCATGCTCGCACATGGGAAATGGATTCACGCTTTGGAGGTAAACGGATACCGACCGTGGCGCGAGAACGAGGCAGTGCTTCGGATGGCTGAAGAAGTAGGGTTGCCTGTCGTCTCCGGCGGTGATCGCCATGCCTGTCGGCCCAATGCCGTGCTGAACTTGACCACTGCCGGTACCTTCTCGGAATTCGTGTCAGAAGTTCGGCAGGATGGCAGGAGCGAAATCTTGTTGATGCCGGAGTATAGCCAGCCGCTCGCCGCGCGCCAGATGGAAGGAGCTGCGGAGTTCCTCTGCTTTTATCCTCAGTATCCTTGCGGCCAGCAAAAATGGACTGACCGCGTCTTCTTCTACACTGACGAGCGCGGGGTGCTGCCGCTCTCGTTATATGCGCCCAATCACTGGAAAGACGGTGGCCCACGGTGGCTTAGGCATACGCTGCGGGTCGTATCTCTGCTGGGCAACCGCCGTTTTCGGCCCGCGATGCGCTTGGCCTGGTTCCTTCTGGCACCGAATGAGGAGATGGTCGTCTTACTCAAGCGGACGGCCGGAAAAGACACTCGTCTGGACTGGGAAGCCCCGACTACGATCCTGAACACGCGTCCGGGCCTGGTAATTGGCACGGTGGAAAATATGTCACCAGAGCAAGAGGAATGTCGTTGAAACCATCCAGATTGTGGATAGGGATATGAAGCTTCTCTTTGGCACTGACACCTACTACCCGAGTGTAAACGGGCCGTCCTACTTCACCCAGCGATTAGCGGCTGGGTTCCAGCGAAGGGGCCACGAAGTGCACGTCATCTGCCCGTCTCAAAGCATGCGCTCAACGATCACGCAGCACGGTTGCGTGGTGATGCACGGCATAGCGTCTCTGCCCGTCCCGCTCTACACGGCCCTCCGCTTCTCTCCTCTTCCGTTCGTTTACAATCGCATTCTCAGCGCGGTTCAGCGAATCAAACCCGATGTTATTCACATTCAGAATCACTTTCTTATTGGCCGGGCGTTAACCGGCATCGCGCAAAAACTGAGCATTCCCATAGTTGCAACGAATCACCTTATGCCTGAGAACATCCTGGTTCACTTGCAATTCCTCTCAGAACGCCACAGGAGAGCCTTGAACAATTGGCTCTGGCGTGATCTCCGCAGGGTCTATAACCGGATTGAGACGATTACTGCTCCAAGTCCGGTGGCAGTCGAAATACTCAAGGACAAAGGCATCACGGGAACAGTAACGGCAATCTCCTGCGGGATCGACCTCGGGGTGTTCAACCCCCGCCAAAAAGGCGGTGTAATCAAATACAAGTACAACCTACCGTCGCTCCCAACCTATATGTACGTTGGCCGCTTGGATAAAGAAAAACACATCGATGAATTGATCAAGGCATTACCGCTTGTGCGCCGAAAGGTTGACGCTCAACTCGTCATTGCCGGCAGCGGACAGCTACGCGCACAACTCGTTGAGCTGGCGAAAAGAGAACACGTTTACGACAACGTCGTCTTCACGGGCTTTATTAATGATGATGATTTGCCAAAAGTCTATGCCGCTTGCAATGTCTTTTGTAACGCAGGAACCGCGGAGTTGCAGAGCATCGTCACTCTAGAAGCGATGGCCACCGGGAAACCGGTAATTGCCGCCAACGCAATGGCCCTTCCCTACCTGGTCCATAACGGCGTCAACGGTTACACCTTTGAGCCGGGTGATATCCAAACCTTGGCCGCGCGCTTGATTGAGCTTCTCACCGAACAAACCAAACGGGAAGCTATGGGGCAAAGAAGTCTTGAGATCGTCGCGCCCCACCATATCCAGAATACCTTAGACGCTTATGAGCGACTGTACGAAGCCGCAATCAGCAGATTAAAAGATCGGGACGACCGAGAGAATCCCAAAGTTCTTGACCAAAATAACGCGGCGTTGTCATTTTAACCTTCTTGCCGTTAATAACAACGCTAGGTCTCATTCAACACTTGTCGCCGATGGCCGATACGTGGATAGCAGCAACCCACTCAAGCGATTGTTGATTTCCCCTTATGGATAATCTAGTGATAACCAACATCTGCCAACGGCCGATACGTACGATTATCAGCGTGGCGGGCGTCGCGCTCGGCGTCGCGCTAGTGATGCTGTTTACAGGCTTGGCGCGCGGCATGTCAAACGACCTCCGGCAGCTTTCGGACAGCATGCGTGCGGAAATCATCTTTACGCGGCCTGGCTCGATGCAGTTGACGAGTTCAACGGCTAACCTCAGCACGAAGTACGTCGAAAGACTGCGAGAGATAGAGGGCGTCGCAGAAGTCGTGCCGGTGATTCGTTACGTGACTCAGGTGAAGCGCGGTTTCGGGTTCGAGATGGTCGAGGGCGTGGATTGGGCACCATACGCCGCGATGAACGAGATACACATTGTGGCCGGGCGTCCGCCCGAGGCGGCGGACGAATATGTAATTGATGAAGGGAAGGCGCGCGCCGACCGGATCGGCGTCGGCAGTCGCGTGAACCTTTTTGGCGACAAACTCTATCGTGTCGTCGGCATTTACGCTCCCGCGTCCGGCTTGCGCACCAAGCTGTCTTTGCTCGCGCTGCAGGACGCTTTGGAAGCTCCGGGCAAGTGCACGTACATCCTGGTCAAATGTCGCCACGCGAATGAATCCCTCGAAGTGGCGAAGCGAATTGATGCCGCCTTACCAGGCAACAAGATTCAGCTCACGCGCGATCTGTTTCCCAGTGTCGAAAAGAGCATTCCCGCTTTGAACGTGTTCCTGCGTGTGCTCGTCGGGTTGGCAGCCGTGGTCAGCGCGCTCGTGGTGATGCTCGCGATGTACACGACCATTACGGAGCGGACGCGCGAGATCGGCATCCTCAAGGCCCTCGGCGCGTCGCGCGGCTACATCATCGGAGTTATTGAGAAAGAAGCGATCCTGATTAGCGCGATGGGTCTTGCGGTCGGGTTCACAGCCGCGCTCATCGCAGGATTTTTGATTCACCGCTTCTATGGTCTCGTTTTTGAATATGGGTGGACATGGGCAATCACAGCGGCGGTGATCGGGCTTTTCGGTGGCGGGGTAGGCGCGCTGTATCCGGCCGTGCGCGCGGCGAACCTCGATGCGGTGAGCGCGCTCTCTTATGAGTAATGCGCACGGTGAGTGCGTAACGCAAAGAGAAGAAGGCCAAACTTTGAAATTTCCGCTCGGTAATTTCTTACACTTTCGGCCCCCTAAATACTACAAATAATAACGTCCTGCCTTGATGATGGAATCGGCGATGCGACGTCGAGCCACGATGGTGTTTAGAGTCTTATGGCGGGTGAGTTGTCGCACATCATCAAGCAGAGGATCGAGCTCGCCGGCATCTGCCAGCGTAGCCATGACCTGCTTGGCAGAGTGTTCCATGCGGTCCGCTGCATCGCTGGCGTAGACGCGCGTGATGTCAATGGGCGTCGCGCTATCGGGCACGCTACGCGCAGTGACTAGTTTCTCCGTGCGCAAGAGCGCGCTCTCTAGAGCGTAAACCTCGATCGTGATGTCGGCGATATGGCCCAGCACTTCCTGTTCGCTCACCAGCGCGTCGCCGTACACAGCCTTCGCGCGACCGAGCGTGAAAGTGACGAGCCGTTTGGCGCGAGCCAGCAGATCACGTTCGGCGGAAAACAACCTGTCGCTTGATGAGGAAGAATCGGGGTGCTGGTCGAGCGCGCGTTGGACGCCCTGACCAGTAAAGTGATGCGCCATCGCCGAGTTCTTCAAAAGGCGTGTGGGAATGATGAGGCGGTTGATTTCGTTCGTGCCTTCGTAAATGCGCGTGATGCGCGCATCACGATAGGCACGTTCGGCGGGGAATTCTTTCGAGTAGCCGTAGCCGCCATAAACCTGTAGGGCTTCGTCCACCACAAAGGCGAGCGCCTCGCTGGTCCAGACTTTGTTGATAGAGCACTCGACAGCGAAACCTTTGATGGTCTTCAGCACTCGTTCGGAGTCCTTTTCATCCACCGCTTCCAGCGCGCGGTCAACATCGCCGAGCGTGCGGTAGACCATCGCATCGCCAACGTAACAGCGCACGGCCATCTCGCCTAGCTTTTGCTTGATCATCCCAAACTCGGCGATGGCTCGCCCGAATTGGTGTCGCTCGACGGCGTAGTGCATCGCGCGTGTCAAAGCTTGCTTGGCGCTGCCGATGTTGCGCGTGCCGAGTTTCAGTCGACCCAAGTTCAGAATATTGAAGGCGACCTTATGCCCTGCGCCCACCGTGCCGAGCACGTTCTCGACGGGCACTCGCACGTTATCCAGAATAAGCGCCGTCGTTGAAGAGCCGTCGAGACCAAGCTTCGGTTCCTCCCGACCGCTCACCACTCCCATCTCGCGCTCGACTATGAAAGCGGTAAATTTCTCGCCGTCAACTTTCGCGAAGATGGTGAACACGTCGGCGAAGCCGCCGTTGGTGATCCACATCTTCTGACCGTTGAGGACGTAGTGCGTGCGGTCCGCGTTCAGAGTGGCTTTGGTGCGGGCGGCGAGCGCGTCGGAACCGGAGCCCGGCTCGGTCAAAGCGTAGGCTGCGACCCATTCGCCGCTTGCGAGGCGGGGCAGGTAACGCGCCTTCTGCTCTTCGTTGCCGAAATAGACTATCGGCAGCGTGCCGATGGTGGTGTGCGCCCCGAGTGAGCCAGCGAACGAGGGTATGACCCCGATCTTTTCGCCCACGTAAGCGGAACTCACCTTATCAAGCCCCAGCCCGTCGTAGGCTTCTGGAATGTCCACGCGCAGCAGGTCTAATTCGCCGGCCTTCAGCAACAGTTCGCGCGTCAGCGCCCAATCCTTATCATAAATCTCCTGCTCGCGCGGTATGACTTCAGTGCTCATGAAGTCTTCGGCAATACGACCGAACAGCTGCTGCGCGGGTGAGAGATCTTCGCGCGTGAACACCCGATGGGCCGTTACGTTGGCGCTCAGAAAACTGCCACCGCCACTGAATTCAATAGCATCGGTTTTTGTTGCCATAATAATGCTGCCATAAATAAGAAGGATTTTTGTCCGGTCGTAATCAATCAATGCTGAGGGCCCACCTATCGATCATGAGTACTACATCCGACGCAAGATCAATGTGTGTTAATCTCACTTCTTTAAAAGCGACAAAACTATTCGGCGTGCCGGTTATTGACGCGGCGCGGCGTTCGGATGTATAAACTACCTACCGGACGGTCGGTAAGATAGCACTGTGGCGGTGCGCACACAATACTTGCGTGCAGCTCACCAGCCCTCAAGACGGACAAGAATGAAAGCGCAAAAAAAATCGGCTTCGAATGACGAGCGCTTGGCTGAAATTTACCGCACAGCAGCTCAGATAATTCTACGCAAGGGCTATGATGCCACTTCCGTGAACGACATCGCTACCGCGCTCGGTATGACGAAAGCAGGACTCTATCACTATATAAACGGCAAGAAAGAGCTGCTTTTCGATATCATGAATTTCGGTTTGGACGAGCTTTGTGAGGAGGTAGTGACACCCGCGCAGGCCTTCGCCGACACGGGCGCACGGCTCCGCTTTATCATCGCCAGCCACGCGCGATTAGTGACGAGAGGGCAGGGGGCCATCACCATCCTCGTTGATGAGGTCATGGCGCTCACGCCCGCCCAAAATAGAAAAATCACGCGCCGGAAGCGCGAGTACTTTGATCGCCTGCGGGAAGTCCTGAATCAACTTAAGGCAGAGGGAAGGCTGCACGATGTGGATACGACAGCAGCAACTTTCAGCCTCCTCGGAATGATTCATTGGCTGTCGCGCTGGTTTAGACAGGACGGCGCTCTAACAGAGGAGCAGGTTGCGGAACAGATCGCCAAGATCGCTCTTTACGGGTTATTGCGCCCCGAATCACGCGCGGCACAGCGAGGGTTGCAGGTGGTTAAAGGCAAGTAGTCAGTAGTCAGTAGTCAGCAGTCAGCGGTAGACCTTCGTTAGCGATTCCTTAGCGTGTCAGCGTCAACGCCCTCAGTGCAGAGCCTACTGACTACTGACTACCGTTTTAATTATGAACATCCTCGTTTGTCTCAAGCAGATTCTTGACCCGGAGATACCAGCGCGCGACTTCCGCGTTGATCCGGCCAGGCGCGAAGCGGAGCGCGGCTCGGCCAATCTCGTCACCAACATCTTTTGCGAGAACGCGCTCGAAACGGCGCTGCAACTTCGCGAGCGTACTGGCAGCGCGAAGATCACAGTGCTCTCTTACGGTCAACCTTCCGCCGAAGACTCTCTGCGCAAAGCGCTGGCGATGAAGGCAGACGCCGCCGCGCTCATCGTCAACGATGGCAACGCGAATCCCGACCCGCTCACGACGGCGCGCGTGCTCGCCGCCGCGATCCGCAAGCTTGGCACGTTTGATCTGATTATGGTCGGCCGTGAAGCTGGTGATTGGGGGGCGGGGCAAACCGGCGGGCTCTTGGCGGAGGAATTGGGACTGCCCTGCGTCTCGTTCGTTGATCGGATAGAGTCGGAAGGTGGCCAACTGAGACTCAAGCGACAGACGGACACCGGCTGGGAGGTGCTCGAAGCCGAGCCGCCCATCGTCGCTACCGTCACCAACGATGAACACAACCTGCCGCGCATCCCGAAAGTGCGCGATGTGATGATGTCGTATCGCCAGCCGCTGACCAAATGGACGCTCGATGATCTCGGCATTGAGGCGAACGAAGCGCGCGCCGGAAACACCTACTACCAGGTGGCCGAACTTTTCATCCCGCAGAAAGAGACGCGCTGTGAGTTCGTCACGGGCGACACGCTGGATCAAAAGGTAGAGTCTTTCGCCAAGCGCATAGTCGAAGTAACGAGTGCGCTTTAGACCGATAAATTTAAAGCTAACCGGGCCGTGTTTTTAGCTCTCATACCCTGAAATAAATAGCTCGCAGACGGGCAAGCGTCTGCAACCCGATCAATGAACGACGTTGTTATCTGTCTCTTCGCCTCCGCCGGTTTTGACAAAGCCGCGCAGGGACTCGCGGGCGCCGGGCGACGCCTCGCCGACGAGCTGGGCGGGCGGTTGCGCGCCGTCGTCATCGGCGCTGGTGCGGACACGCTCGCATTGGAATTCAGCCGCCTCTGCGATACGGTGATCATCGCCGATCAAGCCGAGTTGGCTGAGTACCAGCCGGAGACTTGCTTGAATGCGCTCGTGCGTTTGTGCGGTGAGTTGTCGCCGCGCACCGTGCTGCTCGGTAACGATGCGTACAGTCAGGAGATTGCGCCGCGCCTCGCTTACCGGCTTGGTGGCAGTGCCGTAGGCGATGGCGTAGAAGTGCGGGTTGAAGGGGAAGCGTTGCGCGTCAGCCGTCAGGTCTATGGCGGTAAGGCGCAGGCCGTGATCGAACTGAAGCGCATGCCCGCGGTCGTGTGGCTGCGCGCCCGCTCGTTCGCTCCCGCCCCGGCCCGAGCCGAAGCGGGCGAGGTCACTCGCGCCGCGTTGGACATTCAAGCGGACACGCGGACGCGCGTCATCGAGCGCAAGCGCGAGGAGCAGGGCGAGGCGCGGCTCGAGGAGGCGCGCGTGATCGTCTCCGGCGGGCGCGGCATCGGCGGGCCTGAACCGTTCACGACCGAGTTGCAGCCGCTCGCCGATCTGTTGGGGGCGCAGATGGCCGCCTCGCGCGCGGCGTGCGACGCGGGCTGGGTGCCGCCGACGTGGCAGGTCGGGCAGACGGGCAAGAAGGTCACGCCGGACCTGTACCTCGCCATCGCCATCACGGGTGCGAGCCAGCACATGGCCGGCATCTCCGAGGCGAAGACTATCTCAGCGATCAACACAGACCCGGACGCGCCGATCTTCAAGCACTGCCAGTTCGGCATCGTTGAAGACTATCGCAAGGTCGTGCCGCTGCTGCGCGAGAAGCTGGCCGCACTACAGAAATGAACACTGCCGAAGCCACGCGACAGATTTACTGGAACATCTCCCACATCTGGGTGATGTACCTCTTGCTTCTGCCGACGGCGGCGGTCGCCGGCTACGGCATCTATCGCCATTTCAGTCGCTGGCGACGCGGTCTGCCCGCCGCCCGCTTCGACCGCCCCGTGGAGCGCGTCCAGCTGGTCGCCAGGCACGCGCTCGCGCAGAGGCGCACGGCGCGCGACCGTTACGCGGGTCTCTTCCACCGGCTCATCACTTACGGCTTTATCATTCTCACCATCGCAACGACGGTCGTGGCGCTCGACGCGGACTTCGGCACCACGATCATGCGCGGGCGCTTCTACCTCTACTTCCAGTCGTTCGTCGTTGACCTATTCGGCGCGCTCGTGATGGTCGGTATTGGGATGGCCGCCGCGCGGCGTTACCTCAAGCGCCCGAAGAAGCTGGTTTACACGAACGAGGGGACATTGATTCTCGCCGCGATCTTCCTGATGTGTCTGCAAGGATTTCTGATCGAAGGCTGGCGCATCGCGGCGACAAACGACCCGTGGGGCGCGTGGTCGCCGTTCGGAAATCTCATCGCGCGCGCCTCGCGTTCGCTGATGAGCGTCAAGGCAATGCAGTGGGCACACTGGGGGACGTGGTGGTTTCACCTCGGCGTGAGCTTCGGCTTCATCGCGTGGCTGCCCTACACGAAGATGATGCATGTCATCACCGCGCCCTTGAACATCTACACCGCCAACCTCGTCCCGCTGGGCGCAACGCTCAAGCATATAGACTTCGAGAAGACCGAAAGCTTCGGCGTCAACTCGCTCAGGGGTTTTACGTGGAAAGACCTGCTCGACCTGGACGCCTGCACCGAGTGCGGGCGCTGCACGGCAGTCTGCCCCGCGAACACCGTCGGCAAAGAACTCTCGCCGCGCGACATCATCCTCCAACTGCGCGACCTGATGCACGCGGAATTTCGGATTTCGGATTTCGGATTTCGGAATGACGAATTGGTACCAAACAAGTTCGGTAATGACGCAAACGAGTCAAGTAATGACTCTGAACAATCCGCAATTCGAAATCCGAAATCCGAAATTATTGCTGCGGTGCCCGCGACCTCTCCCGTCTCGCTCTGGCAATGCACGACCTGCGCCGCGTGCATGGAAGCTTGTCCGGTTTTCATCGAACAGATGCCGAAGATCGTTGACATGCGCCGCTACCTCGTGATGGAAGAGGCGGACTTCCCTGACTCGATGCAGGAGGCGATCATGTCTCTGGAGCGGCGCGGCCACCCCTTCAGCGGCACGCAGGCGACGCGCCTCGACTGGACGGAAGGCTTGAACGTCAAGCAGGTGAGTGAAGCGAAAGACGCGGAAGTCTTACTGTGGGTCGGCTGCGGCGGCGCGCTCATCGAGCGCAACCAACGTGTCACGCGCGCGACCGCGCAACTGCTCGAACAGGCCGGGGTGAAATTCGCCATCATGGGGCGCGAAGAGAAGTGCTCCGGCGACCCGGCGCGTCGCATCGGCAACGAGTTCTTGTTCGAGAAGCTGGCGAAAGAGAACGTCGAGAACCTGAACAGGCACAACGTCAAGAAAGTCGTCACCGCCTGCCCGCACTGCTTCAACACGTTCAAGAACGAGTACCCGCAGTACGGCGGCATGTTCGAGGTCTTTCACCACAGCGAGTACCTCGCCAAACTCGTGGACGAAGGCAAACTCAAACCGCTCGCCGGGTTGGACAAGAAAATCACATTTCACGACCCTTGCTATCTCGGACGACAGAACGGCGTTTATGACGCGCCGCGGCAGCTCGTGCAAATCTCCGCGCGCGAGAATATGGTCGAGATGGAACGAAGCCGCGCCAAGAGTTTCTGCTGTGGCGGCGGCGGCGGCATGAGCTTTGTGGAGGAGCCTCCCGATAAGCGCGTCAATCAGGAGCGCGCGCGCGAAGCCATAGAGACAGGCGCGGACGTGGTGGCGGTCGGCTGCCCGTTCTGCATGACGATGATGGAAGACGGCATCAACGCGCGTAAAGGCGAGCGCGACGTGCGCGTGATGGACGTTTCCGAACTGCTGTGGGAAGCATCGAAACCGCGCGCGGCGGAGAACCCGGCACCAGCGATTTGAGGTGAACATTCATGGACTTAAACTTAATTCCAAACGAACAGCAGTTTCGCGACAAATTCCGCGCGTGGCTCAAGACCAACGTGCCGGAAGAATGGAAAGGCGGCACGAGCGCCGAAGACCGTGACGACTACATCGAGTACCTGCGCGACTGGCAGCGCAAGCTCTACGAGGGCGGATGGGCAGGCATCTCCTGGCCCAAAGAGTACGGCGGGCGCGGCGCGACGCTGATGGAGCAGGCCATCTTCCAGGAGGAGCTGGCGCGCGCGGGCGCCCCGCAGTTGATCGGCACCATCGGATTGTCGCTCGTCGGCCCGACGATCATCGCGATGGGCACGGATGAGCAGAAGTCGCGCTATCTCCCTAAAATTCTCTCCGGCGAGGAAATCTGGTGTCAGGGCTTCTCGGAGCCGAACGCGGGCAGCGACCTCGCCGCGATCGGCACGAAAGCCATTCGCGACGGCGATGACTTCATCGTTAACGGTCAAAAGATTTGGACCAGCTTTGCGCAGTTAGCCAATTTGTGTCTGCTGCTCGTGCGCACCGACACGGAAGCGCCCAAGCACAAGGGGATTACCTGCCTACTCGCGGACATGCACAGCGAGGGCGTGTCGGTGCGCCCGTTGCGGCAGATGTCGGGCGATTCGGGATTCAACGAGGTCTTCTTCTCGAACGTGCGCGTGCCCGTGACGCAGGTGCTCGGCGAAGTCAATAAGGGTTGGACGACCGGCATCACCGCCCTGATGAATGAGCGCGCCAATCTCGGCACAGGAATTCAGGTCGTCTTCAAACGCAACCTGGCAGCCTTAATCGCGCGCTCGCGCACCGTCGAGCGCAACGGTCGCCCGGCGAGCGAAGACCCCATCGTCAGGCAGAAGCTCGCGCAAGCCTACCTCGAACTGGAAATCCTGCGCCTCAATACCAACCGCGCGCTGACCTCCCTCTCAAAGAACGGCATCCCCGGCCCCGAAGGCTCCACGCAGAAGCTCTACTGGAGCGAGATGAACCAGCGCACGCAGCAGACCGCGCAGGAAATCCTTGGCCCCTACGGGCAGCTCAAAGACTTCGACAACGGCATCTGGGAGTACGCCTACTTGCGCGCGCGCGGCAACACCATCGAGGCGGGCACCAGCGAGATTCAACGCAACATCATTGCCGAGCGCGTGCTCGGTTTACCGAAGAGCTACTAAACGCAGTAATGAGTGATGAGTGATGAGTGATCAGTACTGTC
>DIYZ01000288.1:0-2909 GCA_002427845.1 Chloracidobacterium sp. UBA6041
ATCTCGCCGATTGTCTTATTTTCCACTGTAACTCTTGCGCGCGTTACGCGCTGTACGACGGCTCGCATATGAAATGCGTTGCTGGTGGTTACCGGGCCACGAAGTTGTAAGTGATTACGCCCGTGACCTTCACGGGCTGTCCACTCAGTTTTGTCGGGGTGAACACGGCGCGACGCGCAGCCATCTCAGAGGCTTTCGTCAGGAGTGCTGGTCCCTCTACAGCGCAGGTGCGAATGACCTTTCCCGTCTCATCTATAACGACGCGCACTCTGACGACACCTTGCGCTCGAACCGCCTTTGCCTCTTCGGGATATGCGGGCTGCGGCAGACTAATCGCCTTACCATTGATCACACCTCCAATGATCGGAGCCGGTGGTGTAGAAAAGCCTTTTCCCGACGACCAACCGAAGGCCCGGGCTTCCAGTTGATTGGCTTCTGCGCTTCGCTTCGTCTTGTGTAAAAGGCACGAATAACGGTCCAGGGCCTCCCGGAGTTCCTCGGAAACCGTGGCGGGAGATTTCTTTTCTCTAATCGCGACGACACGTTCATAGAGCGGCTCAGCCTTCTTGTAATCTCCCGTGAGCTGGTAAAACTCGGCGAGATAAAAAAGCGCTGTCGCTACTCTTGCATCTTCTGGACCATAGGTTTTTTCCGTTTCTTCCACAGCTTGCCTGTATAAGTCTTCGGTCCTGGCAGGATTTCCCCGGAGAAACTTAACCACCGCCAGTCTTTGTAGTGTGCCTGCTAAACGCGGATCACCGGGCGCAAACTCCCGATAGGTGCTGATCAGGCGCTCGAACAGAGCCTCGGCGTCGCTATACTTTCGCAGCGCCATATGTACCTCCGCCAGATTATTCACAGCCGTCCTCAACTGTTCGTCGTTCGGCGTAAACAATTTCTCCCTAATCTGGAGGCAGCGCTTTGCCAGGGGCAGGGCCTCCGCATATTTGCCTTGCCGGTAGAGTTCAGCGACCTGAACTGCCAATTGAGTGGCCTCAGTGCCTTCCGAAGTCTCCGCACCGGCTTGGGAAGTTTGCGCATGTGACGAAGTGAGAGGAGCAATGAGCGAAATTATGATCAGTGCGGCGGTCTTAATCATTACGAACTTAATCATTTCCAAATGCTACACGTTCACTTCCTGGGAGGTCGGCTCGGCCTGATTTCGACACGACTGGGCAGACTGCGATCATCGTGGTGAAGAAGATCTATGACTACCCTGGCGATGTCGGAAGGTTGTAGTTGCCAGGATTTGCTGTCGTTTGGTGAGTCGCCGCCAAACTCGGTGTTCACCGAACCCGGCATTATGTAACTGACCTTGATGCCGTCGTGACGTACTTCCTGCATTAACGCCTCACTGAAGCCGTTGAGGCCAAACTTGGAGGCGTTATACGCAGCCATTCGCGGATGCGGGTTCGCACCGGCCAGGGAAGAAATGTTGATAATGTAACCACCGCCACGCTGTTTCATTTTAGGAATTGCCTCGTGGCAACAGTAATAGACTCCGAAGATGTTTGTCTCGAGCACGGCACGGAAATCTTCAGGAGTCATCTCCTCAACCGGCGCAAAAATTCCGATGCCGGCATTGTTCACGAGAATGTCAACACCGCCAAATTCGGAGACAGTTAATTCAAAGAGAGACTTTACTTGCGTGTGATTACGCACATCCGCCACGATTCCAATGACACGTCCCAGGCCCAAAGTCAGAAGCTCGCTGGCGGTCTTATCGATCTCGCTGCGACTGCGCGCGCTAATGCAAACGTTGACGCCTTCGCGCACCAGCGCTTCGGCGATTGCGCGACCAATGCCCTTCGTACCGCCCGTTACGATTGCAACCCTGCCGGATAGATCCATCTTCGATCACTTGTAAGGGCAGGGCTTGTCCCTGCCTCTACAAACTCAACTTCTTCTTCAATCGCTCGTTTACAACCTTCGGATTAGCTTTGCCTTTCGACGCCTTCATCACCTGGCCCACAAAGAAACCAAACAGGCTTTCTTTGCCGGAGCGGTAGCTCTCCAGTTGTTGCTGGTGCGCGCCGATCACTGTATCGATCAGCGCATCAATTTCGCTGGAGTCGCTCAGCTGCACTAATCCCTGTTCCTCGATTATCACTGCGGCTCCCTTGCCCGTCTTGAACATTTCGACCAACACATCCTTACCCTGCTTGCCACTGATCTTTTCTTCAGCAATCAACCGCACCAGCGCCCCCAGTTCCTCAGGCGGCAGCGGCGATGCCTGCGCCAGGAGACCGGCAGACTCCAACTCTCGCAGTAATTCCGAACGGATCCAATTTGCTGCCGTGCGCGGATTGCCAGACGCTGCGGCCGCCTTCTCAAAGTAGTCGGCAAGCGAACGTTCCGAAGTCAGTTGCGAGGCGTCACTAAACGAGAGTCCGTATTGCTCCATAAAGCGACGCCGGCGCGCCTCCGGCAACTCGGGCATTGCTGCTCGCACTTGCTCGACAAACTCGTCCGAAACAATTAGTGGCGGCAGATCGGGTTCAGGAAAATAGCGATAATCATGCGCTTCCTCCTTTGATCGCATCACCCGCGTTTCGCCTGCTCGTTCGTCCCAAAGCCGTGTTTCCTGTTGCAATTGACCTCCGGCTTCGAGCACGCCAATCTGCCGGTTAATCTCAAACTCAATCGCCCGATGCATGAAGCGCACCGAATTCAAGTTTTTCAGTTCCACCTTAGTGCCAAACTTGTCATCACCGATTCGCCGCACGGAGACATTAGCCTCGCAACGCAGATTTCCCTTTTCCATATCGGCATCGGAAGCGCCAACCCATTGCAAAGCTCGCCGGACGTGGTTGACGTAATCGTAAGCTTCCCACGAAGAACGAAAATCGGGTTCGGTGACTATCTCAGCCAAAGGTGTGCCCGCACGATTGAGGTCAATATAGGAATAA
>DIYZ01000288.1:3116-5786 GCA_002427845.1 Chloracidobacterium sp. UBA6041
GCCACTCGACGGGGTGGCCCGCTTCGTCTCGCTCGGCGGTCATAATCTCGAGCTCGCCGTTTGCCGAGAACGGTTGATCGTATTGCGAGATTTGATAACCCTTTGGCAGATCAGGATAGAAATAATTCTTACGCGCGAAAATTGACTGGTTGTTTATGTGCAAACCAAGAGACAGCGCGGCGCGAGTGCCGAGTTCAATGACCCGGCGATTCAACACCGGTAACGCGCCCGGCAAACCCAAACAAACAGGGCAAGTGTTTTCATTGGGCTCGTCGCCGAATCGCGTGGAGCAGCCGCAGAAGATTTTTGATTCAGTGCTCAGTTGCGCATGAATCTCTAATCCGATAACTGTTTCCCAACCATTCAACATAAAAGTCTCAGGTCTCACGTCTCAGGTCTCACGTCTCAAGTCTCAGGTCCCAAGTGTCAGGTTTCGCAACTGTCAGGTCTCAAGTAGGCTCTCTCCGCCTCCTCCTGCTCCTGCCTCCTGCCTCCTGCCCACTACTCCCGCAGCCAGCCCGGCGGTGCGCCCGCGCGCCTCGCTTCGTCTTCAAGTTCTCTCCATCTGGCCCTAAGACCAGCACGAAGCGTCACCAGCTCATTGAAACGCGCAATCAATTCGCTTCGTTCGTACGAAAAATCATAAGGCTGAACTAAAGATCCAAAACCCGTTGAGACGGGAAAGCCCGCGACGGGGAAACCGGAGAATCCGATCCCGACACCGACCCGTCGCTCGAAGGCAACGCGTCGGGGATTCACAAGAGTTCGGCTTCGCGTTTCGCCAACACCGAACCGGATGCGATCATCGAAATGCCCGGTCGCAGGTGGGGCAAAAACTGAGCGGTGGGTTGGACCTGTCCGAATAGAGCGGCTGGCGCCGACGCTGCCAAAGGGGATGAATGGCACGATACTGCTCACGCTGATGAATGATCCACCGAAGCCTGGCGCCTCATCGAGTCTTCCGCGAATGTAACTGAGCTCAGCATCGAGCGCTGCCATGTCGGTTCTTAACGCAGACGCTCGCGTTCGCCAGTACTTTTCGCTATCACCTTCCGCGGCGCGTTTCTGTTCCAACTCCGCTGCAATCGCTTCACGCTCAACCGCAGCTCGCCTCTGCGATTCCGCCAACGAAGGCAGTCCCAGTTCCCTTCTACGACGCTCATATGCCAGCTCACTTTCGCGCCGGCGCCGCATCGACGGCTCAAGATCGCGATTCGTTATCGTGCGGCCTCTGGGCGCATTTCGGGGCGCATTAATGCCACCTTCAGCGTTCCGCTTTTGATCTGACGATGTTTGGCTGCCCGCCTGCGAACGTCTCAATAAACTTCCCGCCGCTTGATGGTTTGCTTTCTCGGTCGCTGGAATATCGACCGTCGCCAGCTCGATGGTAATTTGAATTCCGTCCGCAACTTCATAGGTCAACGTAGAGGTAGTAACGACAAAGCGCGCCGGAATTTCAACGCGCCGGCCGCCGCGCATTACGATCGTGTAAGCATCTGCGGCAACTACGAACAAGAGCACCAGCAACGACGCCGCAGCAATCTTACCGGTCGTGCGCCTTAGGCGATGAAAACCCCACATTGCCTTCACTCCTTAAACTTTTCTACCGAACGCTATCAAGGGGAATAGGCCCTTAGTATAACATTCGTGGAAAATCGCGCGGCTGATCGGCCCGGAAAACTCTCTACTTTTCGGTTATGTCGTAAAAAACCTTTGCAAATAGCCCGAACAGTTTGATATACATCGCTTTCATTCGAACGGTACCCTCGCGAATTTAATGCGGACGCGTCTTTGCTTGCTGCGGCCGCGTGGTTGTCAACCTTCATAGAGGAGATCAAAGACAAATCATGGCAAAGACTGTTTGCAAGATTCTAGGCGTAGTTTTTCTTCTGGTGGGAATCTGTGGATTCTTTGCGCCACACTTGCTCGGTGCCCATTTGACACCAGCGCACAACCTTGTCCACATCGTCACCGGAGCGATCGCTCTCTACTTTGGCTTTGCCGGATCGGTGTCGGGAGCCAAGGGGTTCTGTCTCATTTTCGGCGTTGCCTACTTGGCCCTGGGAATCCTCGGACTGTTTGTCTTGGGCGATCCCGCCATGGACAGAATGTGGCACGTAGGTCCGCTCGAATTGGCGAAAGTAGACCACTTAATTCACATTCTGCTCGGCCTTATTTTCCTGGGCGGCGGTATGTTGACCAAGAAGCCATAACTGGCGCGCTGAGACCGGTCTCCGTCTAAAAGTTTCAGGTTGCAGGGACGAGCTCGATAAGCAGCGCAATCGCGCCCGAGAGCTTTGAACCTTGCAACCTGAATTTACTACGGAGTACTTAGAACTTAATGTTAATGCCGCCGCGTCCAACGATGCCAGGCGCGAGAAATCCGTTCTCGTAATAGTGTTGATTGAAAACGTTGTCTGACCCCGCGAACAACACTATCGTTGTCCCCTCCCCAATCCTTCTCTCGTAGCTGCCAAACAAGTCCGCCTTCGTGTAACCACCAAAAGTGAGTTCAGCCGTACGAAACGGGAAATCGTTTTCAAATATTGGCGCAATGTAAGACCCGGTTCGGTTGAGATCGAAATTGAGCCCAAACGATCGATAACGTTGCTTCAACGTAAAGCCGAAGACATGTTTTGGAATCACGTATTCCGGCTGCAGCCCACGCGA
>DIYZ01000288.1:5837-9571 GCA_002427845.1 Chloracidobacterium sp. UBA6041
TGTCTCGAGGAAACTTTCAAGACCTCGCGCCAATCCACCCGGACGATTTACGTAGCCGCTGAATCGCCCCAGTCCCAGCGGATCGGTAACAAACGACGGTTCGAAAGCAATCAGTCGACGCAACCGCGTATAAAAATAAGTGGCGCCAATTACTACTCGATCACCCGCCAACCGCTGGTCCAAACCACCGTCAATGCTAATCGATTTCTCGGCGCGCAATGTGGGGTCGCCAAACCTGACCAGGCCAATTCCCTGAAATGTACCTGCTCCGAATCTCTCAAAAAGCGACGGCGCACGAAATCCATTTCCCACGTGCGCGCGCAGCTTCGTCTGCGTCGAACGGATGAAATAGGCGACCGCACCATCTGCTGTAAGCGATTTTTCGGCGTTGATGCTATTCAAAATGCCGGGACGATCGGCGGCTCTAATGCGAAAGAATTGCCCGCGAACTCCGAGCGAAAGGCGCAAGCGATCGTCAAGAAAAGAAAGTTGATCCTGACCGAAGATCCCAAACGTGCGTTGTTTGTCGGTCGTGTTATTGAAAGAACTAAACGATGGGATTGATTGTTGGAAAAACGACTCGCGCTCAAACTCAACCCCCGCTGTAGCCAGATTTGATCGACTCAGGCGAGCGTTAAGCCGGGCGTCAAACGTATCGGTCGCTCCCTTGTTGACGTTGGTAAATTCGAAATCGCCGAAGGGATAAAACAAGGCGAAGCGTGGATCGATTTTGCTTCCATTGTAGTTGCGCCGGTGGCTGGAAACTCGCTGGTACGCGAGTGAATAAGAAAATCGCTCGCTGAGTTGGTGCGAGAGTCTGGCGGAGCCGACCAGCAATCTGTGACGACGACCTTGATCGGGATTGTTCAAATCAGGATGAAAACTAACACCGGCGACTGCTCGCGGAAAAGAGTCACTGCCGGTGAATGCACCCGGCAGTGCAAAAGGGCTGTCGTTAAGGCGCGCGTTTGCAATCGTGCCATACAAGTTGATGGCGATCGTAAGCGAGGAAGTTGGATCGAATTGAAACCTGCCGCTGCCGGCAGAATTGCCATACTGGTCCTGGCCATCAATGCCACGTCGCACATCGAGCCGACTCAAACCAAATGTGTAGCCGCTGCGCCTTAGTCCGCCCGACACTTTAAGACGCTCGCGAAATGTTGAAAGTGCGCCTGCTTCCGCGGCCGCCTCGAAGTGCGGGCCACCGCTGGAGGTTTCGGGAACCAGATTCAAAACCCCACCAATAGCGTTCGTGCCGTAGATTGATGAACCGGCGCCTCGAAGAACCTCGATTCGATCGAGCGCAACGGGAACCAGATCCGTAATCAGAGATGCCGCTGAGCCCCCGATATCTGATGCATCGCGCACGCGCATTCCATCAAGCAGCACCGCCGTGTCGAAGGTTCGCAGCCCGCGCAGTCGTATCGAAGTCAAGGATCCCAAAGAACCCTGCTGTTGCACGCGTACTCCCGGAAGTCCCCGGAGCGCCTCCGCGACGGCTAGCTCTCGCTTCTCTTCAATCTGTTGCGAGTCAAGGATTGAAACCACTTTGGAAACTTCAGCGTCCCGCTCGGGTGTGCCGGCCGCTGTTACCACCACAGTCTCACTGATTCCCACTACCTTCAGCGTGAACTCGACACGTTTGGTCTGTCCTCGCTCCAAAATAATTTCGTCTGAGGTGAAACTGACAAACCCGCTTGCCCGAACCTCAATGAGATACTCACCTGACTGAACACCTGTAAATTCAAACCCACCGTTTTTATCGGTTGTGGTGTTGAGTTGAGCGCCGGCGCGCGAGCGTAAACGAACCTCGGCGCCGACAATCTTGCCGCCCCGCTCATCAGTTATCGTCCCCTGCAGCGACGTGGATGCCTGGGCAAAGGTGATTGTTGAAAGCAATAGGGCGAAGACGCCCGTGGTAAATGCATTGAGCGCACGACCCAGCAAGTTATTCGCTGGGTGTGAAAGTTCCTGATAAATTCTTCTTCTGATCATTGTTAGCTTCTCCTGCCCGACGCAGTGCGAGCTGAAACTGACGCAGCTTAAAGGTGTCCTGACTTGCGGCGTGAAGAGAGCAGGGATGAAGTCGGAAGAGTGAAGGATAAACGCTATCGCCATTCTTCATTACCGAATTTTTGTCCCTGCCTAATCGGTTCGCATGCGCCTTCCCAGGTTCGCAAGATTTGCAGAAAGTGAAGCACGTGCGTTCTCATCCCTCTGCCTTCATCCTTTGAATCCCAGTGGCTCAGAGCATGCGTAGTCACCGCTTACAGTTGCGCGGGCAGTGGCGGATTTTCACCGTCTTCCCTTCAAAGCCGTTCATGGTTGACAAATTACCGGAGCGCTTCGTGCACCGGCGTGATTCGAGGCACACCCGATACCGGATGTGCATCGACTAAGACTGTGACAGCAAACACTTCGCGAAGCAGATCGGGGGTCAACACTTCGTCTGGTTTGCCAAAGGCGACGCCCTTTCCGTCTTTCATTAACACAACGTGATTTGAAAACTCGGCGGCGAGATTAATGTCATGCGTAACGACAAGCGCTGATGTGCCGCGTGCATCGCAGCGCTTTCTCACCAACGCCAAAATCGTTGCCTGATGGGCCAGATCGAGATTGGCCGTCGGTTCATCGAGCAGCAACACACCCGCTTCAGTTGCCAGCGCCCTTGCCAAAACAGCGCGCTGCCGCTCGCCGCCGGATAGCTCGTTCATAAGACGACCGCTAAGATCTTCCAGTTGAGTTTCGCCCACGACCTCGCGGGCAATCTCGACGTCGCGCGGGGTTTCCCAACCCCATCCGGCTGTGCTGGCCCAGGCGTACCGTCCGCCCAAAACAAATTCGAAAACCGTAACCGGAAAACGAAGATCACCTTCCTGCGCGACAACGGCGATCCGTTTAGCTATAGCGCGCCGCGAATAAGAAACAAGCGGCTGGCCATCAAGCAGAATTTCCCCGGATGACGGGTTAAGGCCACCGTTTAAGGCGCGAAGCACAGTGGACTTACCCGCGCCGTTTGGCCCGATAATCGCTATGACACGATGCGGCTCCAGCTTGAGCGAGACCCCTGAGACCGCCAGCCGGGTGCCATAGTTGACAGTGATGTCACGTGCTTCAAGCATAGGTGTTTCGCCGTCCGGAACTTCAGTTTGTCGAGTTCTTTACTGAAGGCTTCGGCAAATGAAGTTTGCCGGCAAGCGCTAGCGTCGTTTCAACAAATAAACAAAAAGGGGCGCGCCGATCAGTGCCGTAATCGCCCCCACCGGCAGCTCGCGTGGGGCAATGATTGTGCGCGCGACGGTGTCGGCCACAATCACAAACGCTGCGCCCGCGAGCGCCGACGCCACAATCACCACTCGGTTATCACTGCCAAACGACAGACGCACCAGGTGTGGAACCACCAGACCTACGTAACCTACCGATCCGCTGGCCGCAACGGACGCGCCGACGAGGAGGCTCGCGGCTACGAACACAGTCAGCCGCACGCTTCTTACTTCGACGCCAAGATCAAAGGCATCGCGCTCGCCGAGCATCATCAGGTTCAGTGAGCGGGACTTAATCGCCAAAAACGTCACTCCGATTGCGCCCGCAACGAGAACCACCATCAGCAGACTCGAAGTCGTGCCCGAAAGATCGCCTAGTAGCCAGAACGTAAACGAGCGAATGCGCGTCGCATCCATCAGCGTTGTTATGAAAACAATCGCCGAGGAAAGAAATGTCGTCACAATTACGCC
>DIYZ01000081.1 GCA_002427845.1 Chloracidobacterium sp. UBA6041
TTCAGGTTGGCAAGGAAACTGAGGATACTGATAACCAGCAGCGGGATAAGGCAAAAAAGGGAAAATGTGAGAAACGTTCGTGGTCTACTCTGCAATGCTGCGCTCCCAGGGGCCAGGGCTGACAAAAATTTGTTCGCGGAAATATTAACGCAACCCGCGCTTTCCGGTAAGGGAATTAAGCCGTCGTCAGACGGGCACGCGGCAAAACTCATTCAGCAGGGGCCGGAGTGATTCAATAATGGTAGCGTGAGCTGCTCCGTTGCTCGCGACCACTCCATTGCGATTCTGTAGTTCAAGCTTGTTGTAGCTAAGTGGCCGGCCGAAGAGATCTGTCAGGCGGCCGCCTGCCTCGTGCAAAATAATTTCCGGAGCGCACGTGTCCCATTGTTTAGTTCGTGGCGATAAGTGAACGTAAAGATCGCATTGCTGTTCGACGAGCAAGCCGACCTTAATTCCTACCGACCCACGACGAACTTCCTGTTGGACACCGAAAGCCTGGACCACTCTGTCCATGCGCGGGCTGCGATGCGATCGACTCGCCGCGAGCCGCATTGTCGATAGTTCACGATGATCCGACACGTGTGCCTGCTCAGGCCCAAATTCCGGACGTTCAATCCACGTTCCGCCACCGCGAACCGCGCGATACAACATTCCGGTCAATGGTTGGTAAACGACTCCGAGCACGCATTGCCCGTTTTCTGTAAGCCCAATCTGCACGGCGAAATCGCCGTTGCCGTCGATGAAGCCGTTGGTGCCATCGAGCGGATCGATCATCCAGACGCGCGACTTGTTGAGCCGATGCGCGGTGTCAACTGACTCCTCAGCAAGAATGCCGTCATCGGGAAACTCGCGCGCCAGACGCTCCACGATGATCTCGTTGGCGAGCTTATCAGCCTGTGTGACGGGCTCTCGATCATCCGCGCCTACCTTTTGCTCGATATTGAGCGGGCCTTCATATAAATCCAGGATCGCCGCGCCCGCGTCGCGCGCCAGCTCAAGAGCGATAGCCATTTCATGAGCAAGTTGAGGCTTTGCCGTTTCTCTCATGGTGAAATAATTTTCAAGTTGCGCCACTCATCCTGGTCCAGAACCGCTCGCGGTAGCGAGCGGTTATGTACCGCCCTGCGTCCCGACCTGCTGCGCCGCGTCGCGAATAATTTCCAGCGTTTCATCGATGTCCGCGCGAGTCGTGCGAAAGTTTGTGATGCAGGCGCGCAAAGCGAATTTGCCGCGAATGGTTGCACTCGACAAATAAGCCCGGCCGCCCCGCTGAACGGCATGCATGATTTTTGAGTTCAGTTCATTGAGCTCAGTCTCCGACGATTCATCCGTGGCTTCGATTGACGCGGCACCGTTTGACTGTAACGACGGCGGCAAATACCGAAAGCAGCAAATGCTCAACTGCGGACACGCCAGAATCTCAAAGTCTTCTGCCTGCTCGACACGCTCGCCGAGGTATGCAGCCAACGCGTTGTCTTCGCTGATCGCCTGCGCAATCCGGCGCGCGCCATAGTAACGAAGCGTCAGCCAGATCTTGAGTGCCCGGAAACGCCGCGATAATTCCGGGCCGTAATTCCAGAACGCGAAGGCTTCATCCGCGTTTTGTTCGTGGACTTTGATGTAATCGGCCTCGTCAAAACTGAACGCCGCGCGTGCGCGCGCCTCATCACGGAATAACAGACAGCCGGAGTCAATGGGCACGTAAAGCCACTTATGCGGATCGAGCGAAATCGAATCCGCTCGCTCGAGACCTTTGAACAGCGGCCGTTTTGTTTCGTCGAGTGTGGCGAGTGCGCCATATGCGCCGTCGATGTGAAACCAGAGAGCAAATTCTTTGGCGACTGCGGCAATCTCGTCGAGCGGATCGACAGCGCCGGTGTTGACAGTACCGGCGCTGGCAATCACGCAGAAAGGCTTCAGACCGTTTGCCAGATCGCGGGAAATGCATTCGCGCAAGTGCGCCACGTTCATGCGCAGACTGTCGTCGCTTTTCACCAGCCGAACCTGCGCGCGGCCGAGGCCAAGAATATCCGCCGCCTTCGGGATCGACATGTGAATCTGGTCCGAAGCATAGATCGTCATGGGCCTGCCCGAATCCCACAAACCCTTTGCCGCCACACCTGGATCCGACTTCGTTCGATGCGCAATCAACATCGCCGTCATATTCGCCATTGAGCCGCCGCTGGTAAGCAATCCAGCCGTGTTGTCGTCGTAACCGATTAGCGATCCCAGCCAGCGAACGACGGTGCGCTCAATCTCAGTGGCGGCGGGCCCCGAACGCCACGACGTGACGTTACTATTCAGCGCGGAGGCGATCAGGTCGGCGAACGCGCCCGGCGGGGTGGAGGGCGAGGCAACATAACCAAAAAAACATGGATGCCCGTTGTGACGGCTGTTTTCAATGATCGCCCGGCAATCGTTGAGTAGTTCTTCAAGCGGCACGCTTTCGCTTGGCAGTGATGTGCCTATGTGCGCCAGCGTATTACCAGCCGAAGTTTCCGGAAAAACCGGCAAGCTGGAAACGTCGGAAAAGTAATCCGTTACAAGTTGACTTACCTGCGACGCAAGTTCGCCGAGCGCTGCTTCAGAGAGCTCGAGTGAAGACCCTTCGGGTCGGCGCGTCTTAAGAATTTCGCTCATTTGAATGGTGGCGCAATCGCGACGAGCAGGGACAAGCGAACGTTACCGTTATTTACCACACCATGTGAAATTCCTGCCGGTGCCAGGACAAGTGCGCCGGCTTCTGCCTGTCTTTCTTCATCGCCTACTCTAAATCTGCCGGAGCCTTCCAGCACGAAATAGAATTTGTCCGCGCCCTGATGCGCATGCACGCTTTGGACCTGGTTGACCTCCAGGCAGTTTAGACCAACCATCACGTGGTCGCCTTGCCACAAAGCGGTTTTGTAAAACTTCTCTACTTGCGAGCCTGCATGCTCTTGCCAGTTGAGAAAAAAGTTCATAGGTCTCGTTTCCTTGAATCTGCGGATTAGCGTCAAACGTAACACAGCACTGTGTAACGATGAAGCGCTTGCCGCGCAAGCGAAGCAGTGCGTATATTCTTCGCTTACAGAACCGCTCGCGGTAGCGAGCAGATGCTACACTCAGCCGAAAGAGAGATGTAAACACGAAATCATGCCTTCATGTCTAGCGAGTTGAAGGCTGGCATCCGCTCGCTACCACCACCCCAGCGCGACTGCCGCGCCGGGGACCCCGGTCCGCTCGCGGTTCGGTACTTTAATCCCATGGCTATACCTGGCTTCGCCACCCTCGAGGGCACCACGCGCTATCGCGAGCGTTTCAAAGATAGCGCTGCGGAAAACCATTTCCGCCAACAACAAAATCTCTGGTTATCATCCATCGGTATAGGCACTTACCTGGGCAACCCTGATACGGCGACGGACGGCCGTTACCGAGACGCCGTAGTGCGCGCAGTGCAGCTTGGCGCAAATGTGATTGACACGGCGGCTAATTATCGTTTTCAACGCAGCGAAAGATCTATCGGCGACGCCTTGCGCGTATTGACGAGCGAACGGGGGGTCTCGCGAGATGAAATAATTATTTGCACGAAGGGCGGCTATCTTCCGTTTGACGGTGCGCCGCCACGAGACATACGCCGCTACGTTGAAGAGACATTCGTCAAACGTGGCATAGCGGGTTTTGAGGATATCGTTGGTGGCAGCCATTGTATGACGCCGACATATTTGCAGAATCAGCTCGGCCAGTCGCTGCGAAACATGAATCTTGCGTGCGTTGATGTTTATTACATTCATAACCCGGAATCGCAGCTTGGTCACGTTTCGGAAGAAGAGTTTTACGCGCGGCTGCAAGCGGCCTTTGAGAGTTTGGAGAAAAGTCGCGCGCAGGAGAAACTCAAGTTCTATGGTGTCGCGACCTGGAACGGTTTCCGTGTGCCTCGTGAGGCGCCGGGTTATCATTCACTTCAGCGGATGGTGGCGGTTGCCCGCGAAGTTGGCGGCGAGTCGCACGGGTTTCGTTTTATTCAACTGCCATTCAATCTCGCGATGCCCGAAGCGCTGACTTTAGCCAATCAAATGGTGGACAGCGAACAGATGTCCCTACTCGAAGCGGCCGAGGCCTTCGGAATTACAGTTGTCTCCAGTGCTTCGATTTTCCAGGGGCGAGTTGCGCGAGGGTTGCCGGAAAACATTCGCGAGTCAATGGGTTCACTTCCAACCGACGCCGAAGCAGCGATACAGTTTGTGCGCTCGGCTCCGGGAATAACTACGGCACTCGTTGGCATGAGTAGCTTGGAGCATGTTGAAGAGAATCTGCATCTGGCTGGAGTTGGGCCGGTGAAACCGGAACAATTCATGAAATTGTTTTCAACCACGTAAGGAGAGTTCGACAAACTTTAGTTTGTCGCTTTCTCGTTTTTCCGTTTATGCAAGCAGCGACAAACTGAAGTTTGTCGGACAATCTTTATGTCGCAACGTCAATACAACTCATTCGCTGAATTCTGGCCACACTACGTGGCCGAACACAGTCAACCGCGCACGCGTCTCCTCCATCTCGTGGGCACCGCGATCGCGCTTGGCTGCGTCGTGTTCTTCATCGTCGTTGGCAGGTGGTGGCTCTTCCCGCTGGCTCTAATTCCCGGCTACGGCGCGGCGTGGATTGGTCACTTCTTCATTGAGAAAAACAAGCCGGCCACCTTTCAGTATCCGCTCTGGTCCTTTCTCGGCGATTACAAAATGATCTGGTTAATGTTAACCGGACGGATGAATGATGAGGTTGAGCGGGTTGCTAACTCTTGAGAGGTGATGAGCCGGTAAGCTAAACGCAGAGTAAACGACTTAGATTCATAACGCACTTCGTTAGGCAGGCGGTGACCGATCACTAATTAATATGCGCGGAAACATTCCCATACCCGAAATTCCTTACGCGGAAGAACTCTGGCTAATGGTTGTGATTACTGCAGTGCGCGAAAGGCGTACGTCGCAAGGCAAGCTTTTCTGTGACGCTACGGCGCGGAATGCGACAGGTTCGCTCGCCTTAAAGATTTGGGGCGAGACGCTCGCGCAATCGACAGAAATCAAGCCCGGTCTCTGGGGCGTCACCGGCCGTCTCGAAAGTTTCCAGGAGCGCGCACAATTCGTGGTTGCCGAATATCGTCCGATCACAATTGCACAATATCGCGAACATCAGGGCAGTGAGCCCGTACTGCCGCGGGCCTACACTATGGATATCGAAACGCTGACGCTGTCGGATTTTCGCGAACGCATTGGCCCGCAGCTCGAAAGGTCGTTGAAACTCGGTAACATGCGTCTCGAGCAACAGCAGCGCTATCTCGAAGATATCGCCGCTGAAGAAGAGCGTTGTTATCAACTCGGCTCGCTGAGCGCCGCCTCCGGGCGGATCCTTTCAATAGCGGTCCACGAAGGACCGATCCCCGGTCTCGATTTCGGCGGCATTGAGCAACCGCAGCACGAGCGCGTGTTCGGCATCGATGAAGATGGAAATGAACAGGACGAGAAAAAATCGCTGCTCCGGTTTCTCGAATTCATGAAAGATTTCGATCGCGAAACCGACGAACTTGTCGGGCACAATATTATTGGCTTTGATCTTCCATTCATCTTCCAACGCTGTTTGGCCCACGGCATTTCCGCCAAACCGATAGTTGATCTCCGTGAATATAACGTCCGGGGAGTATTCGACACGATGCATGCGTGGTGGCTGGGAGCCAAGCGCTTCGTGAGCCTCGACGACATTGCCTGGGCCCTGGGGATCGAATCAAGCAAGACGGCTACGGCTGAAGGCAGCAAAGTGTTTGATCTCTATCACGCCGGCAAGCTCGCGGAAATTCGGGAGTACAACCTCAATGACGTGCGCGTGACGCGAAAAGTTTACGAGCGCATGGTTGGCTGTTTCGGGCGGTGAGCTTGGAATGGGTGGTGCTCTAAGAATTATGTGCCGATGTGATAAAATCAGTTCAAATGCTCAAACTCGCTGACATCGCAGTGTATTCTCCGGATAACCGCCTTCAGTTGATAGCTGAGGTCAAGGGTAAGACCGGGGCTACACCGGAGTGGGCTGCCCAGATGCGCAGAAACCTTATAGCCCATTCAGCTATTCCTCCCACGCGCTTCTTTCTTCTTGCAACGCCTGAACATTTTTACATTTGGAAAGATGGTTCAGAATCTCCCGAAGTGAAGGCACCCGACTCCATAGTGGATGCCCGCCCCATAATTGATCCCTACATCAAAGACACCCGGATCTCTCGTGAGCAAATTAGCGATTCCAGTCTTCAGTTGATACTGACATCCTGGCTCAGCTTTCTTGTAAATTCTAAGCTTACCGTAGACAGTGTGCCGCCATCCGAAAAGTGGTTATTTGATTCCGGACTTTATGAAGCGATTAGGCACGGCTCGATAGAAACTGAAGCTTCCTCATGATCGTTTACGTCGAATCAAATTTCATACTCGAATTAGCTTACCTCCAAGAAGACCACGAGAACTGCGGAAGAATTCTGAAGCTGGCTGAGGCTGGAAAGATTCAACTTATCTTACCGGCCTTTGCCATTGCCGAACCCTTTTCGGCTTGGGTTGGAAGGAAGAGACGACGCGAGCATTTGCATAGCGAACTAACCCAGGAGTTGCGTGAACTGGGACGCTCAGAGCCTTATGCGGGCTCCCGTGAAGAATTCCAGGATGTAACGAAGGCGCTGCTCGTGAGTGGCGAGGAAGAAAAGTTGCGACTCGACGCTGCCATAGCTCAGATTTTGAAAGAGTCTGAACTTATACCTATCGAGGCCGACGTAATAAGAAGCGCCATCGAGATTCAAACAAGGAACAGACTTAGCCCGCAGGATTCAATAATATATGCTTCAATTCTATCTCATGTGGCAAAGATTGCTAGGGAAGAACCGAAGTGTTTCATCACCAAGAACTCAAGGGATTTCTCAAACCCTGACATTGTGCAAGAGTTATCGGCGCTTGGCTGTGAGCTTGGGACTAACTTCGGAGAGGGGTACGGACTAATTCTCAAAAACCTATAGTCCTCGGATGCCCAACCGGCCCGCTAACGGGCCGCTGTTTCATTTCCGCAACACCTTTTGTGTTAGACTAAACCAAAAAACTCTGGATGGTCGTTATGATTACTTCCTTATTGATGTCACTGGTTGGTCTCGCCGTAGGTATCTTCGTAACTTGGTTGATCTTTCGTGAGCGAGTTTCGGTGAAGGAGACAAGCCTGCAAACGGCTCTTTCTGGACTTGTGACGAAAGACAATATCATATCGAGTCTTCAAAAAGAGAGTTCTTCCTTATCCGCGAAACTCACAGGCGCCGAGGTCAGGCTTTCCGAGCAACAAAAGGCTTTTGAAGAGAAGCTCGCATTCAAAAACGTACTTGAAATCGAGTTCAAGAATCTAGCAAACGAGATTTTCGAAGACAAGAGCAAGAGGTTCACGGACCAAAATAAACTAAACCTGGATTCACTGTTGACACCCCTTGGGACTCAGATCAAGGAATTCAAAGCCAGGGTTGATGAAGTCTATGAGAAGGAATCACAGCAGCGCGTCTCACTCCGAGATTCCATCGAGGGTTTACGCGGGCTAAGTGAACGGATGAATCAAGATGCACTGGATCTTACCAAGGCTCTGAAGGGTCAATCCAAGACCTTGGGGAATTGGGGCGAGTTTATCTTGGAGGAAATCTTACAGAAGGCTGGCTTAGTCAAAGATCGTGAATATTCAGTTCGCGAGTTCCTGATTGCAGAGGACGGTAAACGCTCCGCACCGGATGTAATAGTAAAACTTCCTGACGACCGCCATTTGATTATTGACTCCAAGCTCAATCTCGTTTCATACACTCGATATTGTGCAGCTGACGATGAAGCCGAATGTAGATTGGAGCTTAAGAAACATATTGCGGGCATAAGAGAGCATCTCCGGGAGCTTGATCGTAGGTCTTATCAGGACCACTACCAACTAAAGAGTCTTGATTTTGTCTTAATGTTTGTTCCGCTTGAACCAGCGTTTATTGTGGCCGTTCGGGAGGACGTGCAGTTATTCGACGACGCATTTGCGAAACGTATCGTAATTGTTTGCCCATCTACGTTGTTGGCTACAATGCGGACAGTCAGGAATATTTGGCGACAAGAGCAACAGAAACGAAACGTTCTGGAGATTGCGAACCGAGCAGGTGGTCTTTACGACAAATTTGTGGGTTTTGTAGGGGATCTCAAGGAAATTGGTGAGAGGTTAAGGCAGACGCAGAATAGCTATGACAACGCGCACAAAAAGTTGGTCTCAGGCCCGGGTAACCTCGTCCGTCAAGCCGAGCAAGTTCGTGAGTTAGGAGCTAAAACCACTAAGAGCTTGCCCCAGGATCTTGTCGAAGAAGCTACTGAGCAGGAACACCCCGTCAATGAGGAAGAAAACCAGGTACTTGAAGTCGCAGTGGCGCAATCGCTGAGTGGAGAAGCTCCTGCCGCGGATGAGGATTCAATGCCACTATTGAATGCGAAAGGTGTAGGCGGCAGTGAGACTTAGTTGGGTGACACGATTCATCGAGCCCGCGTGAGCGGGCGGAAGATTGCCGTCCCCTTCGAGGACTTGTTGAGTTATCACCTTTGGTCGAATGGAACTAGAGCTGTAGTGTCGAAAGAAATCCTGCTAGGCCCTCTCCTCGGCGACAATCGTTCTCGACTAATCGAGCGCTGTGCAGCGCTTGTCTCCGAGGGCCAGGCGCACACTTTTCTTTATCTCGCTGCCTCGCATCCGCTGCTGGAACTTGTCACTCAAGGCGTGCTCGACGGCGTTAAGAACCGCGGTGTTTGGGGCGAGCTGCCCGTCTATCTCTTTCGCGGTTTTGTGAGACGACTACTATCGACCGCTGTTGACGAAGATGGCCGCACGTTGGCGCCGCGCGTGCCCATCGATCAGGAAGAGCTACCGCTAAAACGGAGTCTGATCTCGCAAATCCTGGCGCGGCTGATGTCGCTGGGACAATTAAAGGCTATTGCCCCTCTGGCTAATCGCGAAGGCTGCGTCAACACGATTGCGACGTTGATTGGCGAGATTGAGCGGGCCGCAAAATCACCGGCAGAAGTTGCTGAGATAATCGCGGCCCGTACCGATGATCTCGCTTCACAAACTGACGGCACGAAGCGCGGCCTCCACACGCAGATAGATTTCGATCAGGAGGTTGCGCTGATCTATGCAACCTATTGCGATCTGCTGAACCGGCATCAACTCACCGAAGCGGATGCGGATCAATTGCGCGCGCTCGCGGTTCTCAACGGTGAACTCGATGGGCAACGTGTGCACATCCCGTCACTCGCCGATGTGAAACTGCTCGTGCTCGATGGGTTCTTTGATTTCACGCCCATTCAGGGCGAGATCCTGCGCCGTCTGATCCCGCAAATTCCGGAAGTCCTCGTTAACCTCAATCACGACGAACGCAATCAGGAGATCTTTCTTCCGTTTCAGGAAACCATCGATCATCTCTGTGCCGTGGCGCCGTTTGAAAAAAGATGGAGTAGCGCGGACATCGTGTCTACACTCGGAGCGCTCTCGGGTCTGCGCGAAAGGCTTTTCAATCCGGCCGTCATAAACACCGAACGCGTTGAAGAGATTGGCGAGGAGACTGACGAAGGAGCCGCGGTTGCGGCGGAAATCAAGTATTTCGAATGCGGCGATCGAGATACTGAGATCCGGGCGATTGCTAAAGAGATCAAAAGGCTGGTCTTGCGGGAAGGATACAGTCTGGCGGACATAGCGCTCGTTGTTCGCCAGCGCGCTTCCTATGCTGAAACAATTGCGCGCGTGATGCGCGAAGAGTCGCTACCGTGCAATCTTGAATCGCGTATTGATGCCAACGACATTCCCGCCAACCGCGCGGTGCTCAAACTCTTTGCGATTCTTGAAGAACTGTCGCGTGACGAGACATTGGCCGCGCAACTGGGAACGCCCGCTCCCCCTCCGAAAATTTCTGAGCTTGCCGACCTGATCAAGTCGGAATACTTCCGTCTCCGAGAAGAAGATCTCCATATACTTACGACTCGGTTCGACGCGGAGTTTGCCAACCTGTTACGCGAACCCAATCAGCCGCCTGACGCTAAGCGAGAAGCTCAACTAAAGAATCGCCATCGCATAGGGGTGTGGGATGCGGATGCGCTCGAGAATACCTTTGCCTATGTTGGCAGCGAATTGCGCGTGACGGATTGGCTGACGAGGGCCCGCAAACTAATCAGAGAACTTCCCGGAGCCGACGCGACCCGGGAACTCCTGAACATCGACGCACAGGAGCAGCCGCGTGAACCGGACGAGGCCGATCAAATCGAAAACGCGGAAACGGCCAAGGTTGAAGATAAAGGTGTCGAAAGAAAACGGCGACCATCGCGCGACATTCATCCGGCGGCGATTGCCTGGGCGTCGCTGGTCATTCAGGCGTTTGCACAGCAATTACAGGCGGTCCCTCGCGCAGGCAAACCTGCGGATTTACGTCTGGCGTTGATGAAGCTGCTTGATCGCTTCAGTTTTCCGGAACAGGTCGCGGGGCCAATTCGAAATGCCGTTGAAGATGAAGAGTTACCGCAGGCAATGCTCAACTACAACAGCCTCGAAGCACTGCGGCGCGCGTTTGTTGCCGCCATCAAGAGCATTGAGATCGCCGCTACGATCCATTCAGAACCACCTCCCTTAGCGGGTGGAGCAACTGGTTCGCCCAACGAACGCACAACCAAGCTCTCAACCTTCATTGAAGAAGTGCGTCGCTCGCTCAGTTCGCAGTCGCAGGTTTATGGCGCCGCTGATCGCGGAGGGTTGCGTGTTCTGGAAGCTACTGACGTGCGCGGCTTGCGCTTTCGCGCGGTGTTCATTGCCGGCCTGGTTGAAGGTGGCTTTCCGTTGCGTGCCTCGCGTGACTGGATCTATCCGCACGAAGAGCGCGAGCGCCTCAAGCGCTACGGTCTGACCTTGGAAGACATTTCGCCGGCGACACTGTTGAAAGAGGAGCACTATTTTTACCAGGCAGCGTGTCGCGCGACCGAGCGACTTTATCTCAGCCGGCCGCTGTTGTTGGAAGATGATTCGGAAACTGTTGCCTCCTACTACATCGATGAGCTGAGACGCGCCGTGGCTCCTCTGAAGATCAAAGCCGAGACCGTCCGTCGAGATTACGAGGGCAAGAAACCGGAGAACGTTTCAACAGCTAACGAACTTAATGTGACGCTGGTGCGGCAACAGGAACGGCACATTCATCGCGGAGAACAACGTGAGTTGTTGCCGCAGCCGCGCATCAGGCGGTTGTTGACGTTGGCGCGTAACGACGGTTTGCTGAGCAACGCCGCGTTGCGGCGCATTGAGATTGAGCGCGAGCGCGCCGGACGATCGTTTGGCCCCTACGACGGCGAAATTACCGATCCTCATTTGCTGGCTTTACTGAATAAGAGGTTTGGTGCGGACTTTGTGCACAGTGCCAGTGGTTTCAGCGTCTATGGCAATTGCGGCTACCGCTTTTTCGCGCAGCGAGTTTTGAAGCTGGAGCCGCGCGGCGAAGCGGCCCTCGACCTGCAAGCAATCGATGCCGGCAAACTGCTACACGACATCCTGCGCCGCTTCTTTGAGCAGCATCGGCGCCAGCGGCTTGATCAACTTGATCGGCAGAAGCTCAGGCAGGAGCTGGCGGAAATTGCCGATCGAGTTTTCGATGAACACGAGCAGGTCGTGCCGCCGCTCAACAAACAGATCTGGAAACTCGATCGCGAGATTCGCAAAATTCTGCTGGATCAAGTGTTACTGTACGAGCTGGAGATTCAGGAAAACGCCGCCACTGCCGGGGTTGTACCAGCCTATTTTGAAGTTGCGTTTGGCGGTTTGAAGTCGTCGGCGCGCGATCCGCACTCGAAAGAGGAACCGCTCGAACTGGTTCGCTCGACATTCGTCGGCGAGGAAACGATGAAGGTTAGCGGCCAGATCGATCGCGTCGACGTGGCCAGCGATAACACGCTGATCGCTTATGACTACAAGTTGTCAACGGGCTCCAGCAAAGATGACATCAAGTCAGGCCGCAGCTTGCAACTGCCAATCTATCTGGAGGCGCTTGAACGTCTACTACTTCCCGATCAGCCGATCGCCGGCGGCGGCTATTACGTGATCCGCGGCGGCAATGAGCGTCGCAACAAAGGACTGCATCGCGCCAGTGCGCTCCGCTACTCGGGAATTAATGCCCGAGTTAACAGCGTTGTCTCGGACGAAGAGTGGCAGCAGATTCGGCAGGAAGTCATTGCGAAGATCTGGGACTTTCTCGATCAAATGCGATCCGGGCAGTTT
>DIYZ01000247.1 GCA_002427845.1 Chloracidobacterium sp. UBA6041
ATCACTCATCACTTTCTTATGGCACTAATCACTCCTGAAGTAATCTCAGCCCACAATCTCACCCCGGAAGAGTTTGAACGCATTAAGTCGCTGATGGGCCGCGCGCCTGGCCTGGTTGAGCTCGGCATCTTCTCGGTGATGTGGTCTGAGCACTGTTCCTACAAATCATCGCGAATTCACCTGCGCCGGCTGCCAACGACCGGTGAACGCATCATCGTACCCCCGGGCGAGAACGCGGGCATTGTGGACGTCGGCGACGGTTGGTGCGCCGCGTTCAAGATCGAATCTCACAACCATCCTTCCTTCATCGAGCCATTCCAGGGCGCTGCCACTGGCGTCGGCGGCATCCTGCGCGACGTGTTCACAATGGGCGCGCGACCGATTGCTTCGATGAACAGTCTACGATTTGGCTCCCTGGACCACCCTAAATACGGACGTCGCAATCGTTCGCTGCTGGCCGGGGTGGTGGGCGGTATTGCCCACTACGGCAACGCGTTTGGCGTGGCCACTGTCGGTGGCGAAGTCGCTTTCGACGATGCCTATTCCCTCAACCCACTCGTAAATGCATTCGCGCTGGGGTTGGTGCGGCAGGATCAGATCTTTTTCGGCAAAGCGACGGGCGTCGGCAATCCGATTCTTTACGTGGGCGCGAAGACCGGACGCGATGGCATTCACGGAGCGACCATGGCCTCTGCGGAGTTTGATGAAGAGGCTCTCGAGAAGCGACCGACCGTGCAGGTCGGCGATCCTTTCCTCGAAAAGCTTTTACTTGAGGCTTGCCTGGAAGCGATGCGCAGTGGCGCGGTGGCCGGAATCCAGGATATGGGCGCAGCGGGTCTGACGTCTTCTTCATGCGAAATGGCCGCACGCGCGGGTACCGGAATAGAAATAAATTTATCTTTAGTGCCGCAACGCGAAGTTGGAATGACGGCCTATGAAATGCTGCTTTCCGAGTCGCAGGAGCGAATGCTGATCGTTGCGCATTCCGGGCGCGAGCGTGAAGTGATCGACATCTTTCGCAAATGGGACCTCGACGCCGTGGTTATTGGCCGCGTGCGCGAGGGTCGCAACATGCGCGTGATTCACAACGGTGACCCGGTCGCTGATATTCCCGTCTCCGCGCTTACAGATGAAGCGCCGTTGTATGAACGACCGATGACGAGTGCAAAGTCCCAAGTCCAAAGTCCGAAGTCCAAAGATCAAAGTACAAAGATCAAAGATCAAAACTATAACGACGCACTTCTCAAACTATTGGCTTCTCCCAATCTCGCTTCCAAACAATTCGTCTACCGGCAATACGACCACATGGTGCGTACCAACACGGCAGTTTTGCCGGGCGCCGACGCCGCGGTGGTGCGCATCAAGGAAACGCGCCGGGCGCTGGCGATGTCACTCGACGGCAATGGTCGTTACTGCGCTGTGAATCCCCGCGAAGGCGCAAAGCTGATTGTTGCCGAAGCGGCTCGCAACGTCGTTTGCGTGGGCGCACGCCCACTCGCGATTACAAACTGCCTGAACTTCGCTTCGCCGGAACGCCCGGAAGTGATGTGGTCATTTTCAGAAGTGATCGACGGCATGGCGGAAGCATGCCGTGCATTCGATACGCCCGTTGTTTCCGGAAACGTTTCGTTCTATAACGAAACTGAAGGACGCGGCATTCTCCCCACGCCCGTCATCGGCATGATTGGCCTTGTGGAAGACGTGCGTCGCGTGGTCCAACCCGGCTTTAAGAAAGAGGCCGAAGTGATCGCGCTGCTGGGGACAACTGGCGATGATCTTAGCGTTAGCGAATATGCGGCAACGATCGATGGCCTCTCGACCGAGGAGATGATCGGCAGCGGCGCGGTCGCGAAACTTGATCTGCAAACCGAACGCGCCGTGCAGAACGTCTGTCTCCAGGCAGCGGAGGCAGGCCTGCTGGCGTCAGCTCACGACTGCTCCGATGGTGGACTTGCCGTGGCGCTCGCGGAGTGTTGTTTTTCTTTCTTGAATCGCGCCGCCATTGGCGCTGACGTTGATTTGCCCGCGTCCCTGACAGAATCAATTCCTGCCACCAGCACGCTCTTCGGTGAATCACCGTCGCGAATTATCATAAGTTTCCAGGCGTCTTCGCGCGCGGCTATCGAAAAGATCGCGCAACGGCAGAATTGTCCGTTCACGCTGTTGGGCCACGCGGGCGGGCAAACGCTACGAATAAAACTTGCCGGCGAAGAAGCCGTCTCCCTTAATGTTAGTGAGATGGAAAACGTCTGGCGCAGTTCCCTCGCCAGAAGACTAGAGGCTGAAGTGATGGTCGCAGGTATGGAATAAAAAGGTTCAGGGTTCAGAGTACAAGCTTTAGCTTGCCTCCACCATAGTCAGCAACCCAGGTTGGACTCTAAACTAAGAAGCCCGATTGTGCATCCCGTAATTTATCTCAACCGAGTGATGCTGGAAGCGACAAAGGCGCGCGTGGCGCCCGTGTCGTCAGCGATGCTCTATGGCCGCGGAGTTTTTACGATAGTAGCAATCTACAATGGCAAACCATTTCTTTGGCCGGACCACTGGAAACGTCTCAAAGACCATGCCCAACGTTTGCACGTTGATTGCACCGGAGCAAATGAAAGCAACATCGGCGAAGCGCTTAGAAAACTTGTCGCCGTCAACCAGGTGAAAAACGGGCGTGCCCGGGTAATTCTCCTGGCGCGCAGCGGGCGTGACGTCTGGAAAACAAGGAAGGCGGGCGTTCGCAAGACCGACCTTCTGATTATGACAGGCGAGCCGCAAAAAATTTCGCCCTCGGGAATGTCGCTGGCTGTTTCACCTTATCGCTTCAATACATTTTCGCCGTTGGTGGGAATCAGGAGTCTGAATTATCTGGAGCAGGTGCTTTCCTGGGAAGAAGCGCAGGCCAGGGACTTTGACGAAGCTATTATGCTTAACGAACGCGGCGAGATCGTTTCAGCAACCATGGCAAATATTTTCTGGGTGAAAGATGGCACGCTTCATACGCCGACTCTCAGCACCGGCGCGATCGCCGGTATCACCCGCTCCGCTGTTATCGCGCTGGCAAACAAACAATTCATTCCGTTGATTGAAGGTGTCTATGAGCTCGGCGATCTCACCGAAGCTGATGAAATTTTTCTGACTTCCGCCAGCCTCGGCATCGCACTCGTTACCACCTTCGACTTCAGGCAATATTCCGTGGCGACCGCGAACATCTGTTTAAGGCTCGCCGATGCCCTTCGCGACCTGGCCTCGCAAGCCTGAGCACCCGCAGTCAGCGCTACAACGCGCCACGGGATATCACCCGGCAATCCAGGTAATTCCCGTTTAAAATGCAGTGATTACGCCAAAGCCGAACGGATCATCATTGCCTAACCACGGCTGAGATAGTAGAGTACGCGCGATTTTATGATTCGCCAATTTCCAGCCAACTCGTCTCGCCGACTAGATTCCCGAGGGACTGGCAGCAGTCCGTATAACCCAGCTAATTGAGACCTTCGAAAAAGAAGAACGTAAAAGCGGTTGTCGCTGAGGAGATACCTGATGCGCCCCGAATTACACTCAATAAGAACCTCAAAAACGAATTCGCCGCGCAAGCGCGTGCTGATCGTAAATTGCTACTTCGATGATTCCCGTCAGCCGATTCGCAGAACAACGAAACTCCCTCAGGCGGTTGGTCCAATCTATCTGGCGGGCGCCTTTTCGCGGGAACTCTGTGACGTCCGCTGCTATACCGAACTTGCAAGCGGACCGCTCGAAGATGAACAACTTCTGTCATGGCCGGACGTGCTCGTATTAACCGGACTGACAAACAGTTTCGATCGCATGCTGCATCTGACTGCGTATGCGCGCACAAAAAATCCCAAAGTAATTGTCGTCGCCGGTGGGCCTCCGGTTCGTTCTTTACCGGAGCTTTCGAAAAACGTCTTTGATTACCCCTGTCTCGGCGACATCGAGGAACTTTGCGAGGTGATCACTGAAGCACTTGGCCCCGAATACGTGGCTGCCACGATGCTGCCGCGTTACGACCTTGCTTACTGGCTGGGCAGAATTGGTTACGTGGAAACGACTCGCTATTGCAATTTCCGTTGCTCGTTCTGTTCGTTAACCGCCGAAGGCCATGGTTATCAAACCTACGAACTCGATCACATTCGCCGGCAGATTCTCGCTTCGGGCAAACGCACCAGAATGTTTTTTCTTGATAATAACTTTTATGGGAGCGACCGCAGTCATTTCAAAGCAAGGTTGCAGCTGATCAATGAAATGCGCGCGGCCGGTCAGTTTAAGGTATGGGCCGCACTGGTTACGAACGACTTCTATGCGCGCGATGAAAACCTGAAGCTGGTGAAGGAGGCGGGTTGCGAGACTCTCTTCAGCGGGCTGGAATCTTTCGATAACGATTGGCTGCGCAATTTCAACAAGCTACAGAATACGAAGGCGCCCCAGGTGGAAATGATCAGGAAGTCGCTGAATGCAGGGATCGTGTTTACTTATGGCTTGATGCTTGACGTCACTAGTCGAAGCGTCGCCGACTTGCGGCGCGAGTTGAATTTCATTACCGGCACGCCGGAAATCACGTTACCATCCTTCGTCACTCTTTCGATTCCGCTGCTAGGCACCCCGTATTTCTACGAATGCCTGAAGAACCGCACGATTCTTCCCAATACCAAGCTGAGGGACATGGATGGTACGACCGTGTTGCAGAAACCAATTGATCCCATGGACGATGTAATAAAGTTTGTTCACGATCTGCAAAGCATGAAAGGTTTTCACGGACGTGTAGTCAGGCATGCCGTGGAATTCTCCAGGCTTTATCATTCCAAACTCACCAGGATACAAATGGTGTTCGCCCTCGGCGCAGGCTTGCTGGTTTGCGCGCAACCGCTCGTCACGTCGTTTACCAGTTTGGGATGGATTAAGAGGAGGCGCCGGCCCCGCACCTACGTGAGTTCGACGGAACCGTTGGACCACACGTATACGCCGGCATTCCGCGTGGACTCACGTTTCGAAAGCTACTTCAAACCGACGATGGTGACAGACAGTCAAGGCGAGTTGCATGAGGATATCCTGAACTCCGGACTGTTAAAGAACTCGACCGCGCCTGCGCTGGCGGTCGCCCAAGCCGTGTAGTCAGGCTTTGTCTCATTAGCACCTGGCTTCAGCCAGGTGATCGTTGATACGACCTTCAACGATGAGTTTCAACTATTTTTGCAAAAGTATGAGATGGAATGGGCGTAATGACTGAAACCGTTGAAACGGTTCCATCTCTTTTTAGAAACACTGAATCACCGGGCTGAAGCCAGGTGCTAATGAGAGTCAGAAGTTGGTAGTTCTATAGGCTACTTCTGATGGCTGACAGAACGACGTTCGCGCTCCTTCAAAACGCGACGCAGGATTTTTCCCGCCGGACTCTTGGGAATTTCACTTACAAACTCCACCCGTTTAATTCGTTTGTAAGGCGCTACCCGAGCTGATACGAACTCCATTATTTCCTCCGCGCTCGCCTCGGTTTTCAGAACCACAAAGGCCTTCGGCACCTCGCCGGATTTTTCATCCGGACTGGGAATGACAGCGGCATCGGCGATCGCTGAATGCGACAGAAGTAGTGCTTCAAGTTCAGCCGGCGCCACCTGCCGGCCATTCGTTTTGATCAATTCTTTGAGTCGATCCACCACAAAGAGCTGGCCGTCAGCATCGCAGTAACCGATGTCGCCGGTGCGCAACCAGCCTTCGGAGTTGATCATTTCACTGGTCGCCTGCTCATTCGACGCGTAGCCCTTCATAACCTGTGGACCGCGTATCCAAATCTCTCCTTCGCGATTCGGCCCCAGCTCGGCGCCGGTCGTGTAGTCAACAATTCGGCACTCAGTATTCGGCAGACAATAACCAACGGAGCCTGGGGTATGCTTGCTCGAATCAGAAAGACTGGCGTGAGAGAGCGGACTAACTTCCGTCAGCCCGTAGCCGTATCTGATCTCGCAACCCAATCGAGCGGAACAGGCAGACGCGACACTGTCGGCGAGTGTTGCCGCGCCACAGTGAATAAGTCGCAACGCCGATAGATCGTGCTGGTCAAGCTGCGGCGCGCGCGACAACGCCAGAACCAGAGGCGGCACCAGCGGCGCGACGGTAACTTTGTAATGCTCCAACGCTTGCAAAAACTGCTCAAGGTCGTAACGCGGCACCGTTACAATCGTCGCTCCCTGGCTCAGCCCCAGATTGACGACGATGTGCAGGCCGTAAAGGTGATACATCGGCACGACGCAAACAATCGTATCGTCTTGCGAAAAAGCATGGTTCGCCTCCATCAAACGCATCATGGCCACAAGGTTTCGATGCGTGAGCATCACGCCTTTTGGAAATCCGGTGGTGCCGCTGGAATAAGGAAGAGCGGCGACGTCTTCGCGCGGATCTATCTGCACGTCGGGCGTCTTGTCTCCGCCAATAAGCAGCGAGGCAAACGAAATAGCCCCGTCAGCTTCGCCAATAACGAAGATTTTGCGGATACCAATTGCTTGAGCGACGACTCGCGCATTCTCCATCAACTGAGGAATTGTGAGTAAGTATTTCGCGCCGGAGTTCTTGAGTTGTTTGATTATCTCTTCATCGGTAAAGAGCGGTGGCACCATCGTTGTCGCGGCCCCCAGAGTGGCGACGGCGTGAAATGCGAGGGCATATTCGGGCAGGTTGGGACTGTAAATGGCGAGAACGTCTCCCTTCGTCACACCGTGGGCGGCAAAGCCGGCAGCTAAACGTTTGATGTAGCCAGGGAGTTGGCTATAGGTATACGTTCGGCCAGTTGGGCCATCAATGAGGGCGGGCTTGTCGCCTAACTCTTCGACGCGCCGCAGAACGTAATCGGTCAAGGATATCTCCGGGATGGTGACCGGGGCGTGAGGGCTCTTGAAGATCATGGATGTTTTCTCCGTAAGGATTTTTTGATCACGAGAATTGACTGCCGTTTCGGTCTGGCAGCGGCGCTTCCGATGCTGTGCGATCCTTTGCGTTATTCGCCGGCGTCGTTGAACGGCGCATCGCGTTCTTTGACAGCCTGTTTAAAACCAACTGCGCCGGCTCGTTGCTGAAACGCATAACCTTCTTTCGTGTGACGTGCGACGCCATCGAATATCGTCGCCAACATCTGCGAAGTATGAAGACCCTGACTCATAAGAGTTTGGTTAATGAGCAGTTTCATCATGACTAACTGATTGACTGGCAGCCGCGCTACTCTTTCCAACATGCCTTCAAATCGCTGTTCGAGCTTATCCGCAGTTGGTGCTTCGGTGGCCAGGCCCCATTCGGCGGCTTGCTTGCCCGTTAAGCAATCTCCGGTGAACAAAAGCCGTTTGGCTTTCTCCGCTCCGATGCGGTGAGCCCAGAGCGCCGTCGTGGGCACGCCCCAGACGCGTGCCGGCGGATAACCGATTGGCGCGGTGTCTTCAATGAACAAAAGATCGGAACAAAGCGCCATGTCTGTGCCGCCGGCAACGCAGAATCCCTGGACCTTACAAATCACCGGCTTGTCACTGTAAAACAAGCTCATGAAGCCGCGCACGTTGCGACTCATCATGGCGTAGTCGAGGATTGGGTCCCAGATCTCGTCAGGATTGTGGTTAGCCAACTGGACCTGAGGATCCATGGACGAACCCTGAGGCCAGCCCATCAATCCGCCTTCGTCACCAAGATTCTGTTCGGCCGTCATCACCAAATCGTAGCCACCGCAAAAGCCTTTGCCGTTGCCCGATAAAGCAATCACGTGGACGTTCGGATCCAGATTGGCGCGCTCTACGCACGCCGCCAACTCGGCCGGCATCTCGAAGGTTATGCCATTGCCGCGCTCGGGACGATTTAAGGTGATGCGCGCCATGCGACCGGTTACGTCGTAGGTAAGAGTCTTTAGTGTGTCCATAGTCTTTGAAATGCGACTTTCTTCGGTACTAATCTGCTTCGCTAATGAACGGTTAGGTTTTTAGCTCCGTTAGGAGCCAGATTTATAGCCATCGCTAATTCAAACCGAGCTCCGCTAGGGAGCGAAATACTCTTATTCAACGTCTATAAGATCTCATTACGCTCCTAACGGAGCTACTGATATCTTAAGAATGCTTCCAGCTATAAACATTTCGCCCCGATGGGGCTAAAGCAAACACTCTAAAATCCCGGCGCCAGCATGTGTATCATCGATTCGGGATTTTTTATTCTTTGATTCACCATCCATGCATCTGCTTCGCTAATTAGCTGACGGCCCCTGTCATCGCCCAGCCGCTCGCCCAGTCGCCGCCGGGCCGCCGCTGCATAGAGAGCCATGTCGGCATTTTCAAAACCTTGTATCGCCTCCGCTAGCAGCGTGGGTGCCTGGGCACTCTCACCGCGCTGGTGTGCAATTGCGGCGCGCACCAGGGTAGCGAAAGGCTTTGCCCACGACATGTTCTCTTTTTCTATCTTCCGCGCCAGCTTTTCAGCTATGCGCAATCTATCGCGACCGACTTTGGTCGTTGCTGTCGCCAGAGCAGCGCGGGCCAGCAGGTGCCTGGCCTCAATTCGCAGCACCTGAATACGCAACAACATCGAGTCTTCCAGCGCCGGCCATTGCCCTTCAATATGTCTCCAGGCAACTTCCACGTCTCCGGTGTAAAGCTCGATCTGCGTCAACGCGAGCAACGAACTGTAGTGTTGCAAATGGAAATTCTCATGAGGCCACGCCTTAAGCGCTTCAATCACTTCTGCCCTGGCTGTATCAGGATCGTCGGCTGCCAGCCAAACCAGATTTAAACGAGTTCGCAAATCAGTTGCGGCAAAAACGTTTCCCTGTTCGAGAGCAGCGGAGAGCAACGAAGGGACGCGGCGCGAAACTTCGGCAAGCTCGCCCAGGTAGAGCAGAGAGCTGAGCATGAATCGATGCGCCATCGTCAATTCCCAGGCCACGCCCGTGCACCGATCGCGCAAAACTTCCGCAGCGCGTTCGCAGCCTTCGGCAGCCTGCTTCCAGTTTCCTACCAGATACGCACCTACACCGCTGGCCCAAATGGAAAGTCCGATGGCCTGCGGGTGGCCAACCTTCTGTGACAACTCCTCCGCCCGGCGGGCGATTTGCGCGGCGCGCTCCTGTGCCGGGCCTCCACGCGAAGCCGCTTGCGCTGCCTCAAAAGCTATTGCCCGCGCCACGCGAAAAGGCTCACCGGCGCGCAAGGCCAGTAACAAATGCCGGCTTTGAAAATCGGCGCCGCGGATCAGATCAACGGCGGCCAGACCAGCCGCGACGGCCCAGCAGGTGTCTATGCGCACGAGATCAGCTTCGGGGATCTGGCTCGCATCCCGCTCGGTGAAATTGAAACCACGCAGACGAATTTGGATGCGCTTGAGCAGTAGAGACAACAGCGCGCGCTTCGGCCCAGCCGGCAAGGTAAAACCTACTGCGGCCAACACCGAGCGGATCAACTCCAATCCTTCCTCGATGTGTCCACCCATTAATAGCTGCTGGGCAGCGCGTCGTTTGAAATCAAGACTATGACCCGCCGAGGTGAGCTGGGCCACGTCGAGATAGGCGTTTGCAGCTTCCGCAGGGCGACCCGCATTCACCAGTGCGTCTGCAAGTCCGCGTTTCAGATCAACCAGTTCGGCGCCGCGCGCCGGCGCTAGTTCAAGGGCCCGGCGATAAAAGCCTGCCGCGCGATCAAAAGCCAGGGCGGTAGCCGCTTTTCTTGCAGCCAGGGCCGCATGCGTGGCGGCCCTCACTCTCTCGCCGGCGCCAAGATAGTGTTCAAACAGTGCTTCCGGATCGTCGATGCCGCGACCTTCGAGAGCCTGGGCCAGGCGGCGGTGAATCTGTACGACTTTCTTTGGATCCAATTGCGCGGTAAGAGTTTCGCGGATGCGGTCGTGATAAAGCTCGAGCGCATGTCCTGCTCCGCCCGTGCGCAGGAATTGCGCGGCGCGTAAAGAGCTGACCAAAGGAAGCTCATCGCCCGAGAGTTCGGCTGCCTGATAAACGACTTCCGGATTGATTGGACGTCCGGCAACGGCCAGGGCTTCAACAAACTGGCGCGCGCCGCTGGGCAAGTGACGCAAACGCTCGTCGAGCATTACACCGAGGGTGATGCCGGTCGTTGACGTTTGATCGCTCGTGGCTGCATAGCGCGCAAGCTGTTCGAGCAGGAATGGGTTGCCCCTCGCTTCACTCAGGATGGCTTCTGTGAAAGGCTCGAGCACCGAAGCGCTTGGTCCCAGCAAATCTCGTAGCAGCGCATAGGATTCGGTTTTTGATAACGCGCCCACCCGCACTTCGCGTCGACTCTCGCTTCCCGCCTTCTCCAGAAGCGATTTCAGAAACGGCTTGGCCTCTATATCTTCACTGCGAAAGCTGGACAGCAAAAGCAGCGGCGGTGAATCAGGAGGGCGCAGCAAGTCTTCGAGAAGCGTGGTGCTGTCGGCGTCGGACCATTGCAAATCATCGATGTAAAGTATGAGTGGCTGCCGGTCAGATATGCGTGCAAGCAATTCCCGCAGGGCCGCAAACGCTTTGCGTCGCAAGGTGAAGGGGTCAGGAATCTCCTGTTCGCGTTGTGGCGCATTGAATACACAATCAACCTGCAGCATGACCGGAAAAAGACGAGCAAGCGCCAGCACTTCACGCGGCATCAGCGCCTCGGCTTTCGCGTCGGGAAGCGAGAGCAGATATTTCGTCAGGCTATCTACGACGCCGTCTAAAGCCTTGAAGGGAACCGACTCGCGTTCGTAGCAGCGTCCTTCGAGAATCACTACGCCAGGCTGTTGATGACGCAACTCATCCAGAAAATGTTTGGCGAGCGCGCTCTTTCCCATGCCGGAGCTTCCATGCAGGTAGACGGTTACCGTTTGTCCTCGCCTCGTAACTGCAAAATCGTCCGCAAGCTCGCGCAGTTGATGCTCGCGCCCAACGAAGGGCGATGTGTGCACCTGGGACGGCGCCGGTAAAGACATTATCGGTTGCTGCAATGGACCAGTTTCGCCGTGGCCCAGCACCCGCAAAATTTCCCTGCCCGAAGGTCGCTCTTCCGGCTTGCGACGAAGCAGTTGCATGCAGAGGTCGTTTAGATCCTGCGGAACGTTTGTTACGAGTTCACTCGGTGCCGGCGGATCGAAGTTTTGTTTGTTCATCATCACTTCGAAAAACTTGCCGGCAAATGGAAGCCGTCCGGTAAGTGCCTGATAGAGCATGACGCCGACGCTGTACCAATCGCTGGAGCGGGAAATGGGCAACTGCGCCCCCTGCTCGGGAGACATGTAGTCGGGAGTGCCCGCCAGCGTGACGCTCTCGTGAAGCTCCTTGCCCTCTACTTCTGCAACCAGACCAAAATCCAGAATCACTACGCGGCCTTCCTTCGTTACCAAAACATTGGAAGGCTTGATGTCGCGATGCAACTTTCCTGTTTCATGCAAGCCGTGCAGGCCCTCGGCAAGCTGCCTCAAAGACAGATGCAAACGATTGAGGTCCAGCTGCGATTGTGAGAGCGAAGTATCTTCGGAGGTCTCCGGGGACTCCTCAGCGGAATAGGTGGGGCGGATCGAGTCAAGCTGCCGGGTCTCCGCTTCGTAATCCGCCAGCAACTCCGTGCCGGCATCATCGGTGGTCTTTCTCAGCGTCGGGGTTCTTGAAGACTGGAAGTGTTTGGCGTGATAACCGGGGCGCACGTACTCAAGAAAATTTATTCCCTGCACCAGCTCCATCGTGAAAAACCAATACTGGCCATCCGCCATGAACTCGTAAAGGGCCACCAGGTTTGGGTGAGAAACATCTGCCAGCGAGCGAAATTCATTCTTGAAACGAGAGATGTGCGAAGCTTCCGCGCGCGTCAGTGTCTTCAGGGCCACGATCTTGTCTGTTTCCCTGTCGTGGGCTTCATAGACGACACCCATCCCGCCCGATCCAAGCCGGCGGCGAATGCGAAAACGTTCGGTGCCCAGGAAGTCGTTTGAGTGTTGGCTCATTATCCGAAGATGAAGCTAACGGAAATCGGCGCAAGATGTAAGTTAATATAGAGTAGTCTAAGTCATAAAGATGCCGCAGGCATAGATACTCCGGAGCAATATCCCGGGTCGCTGATTTTCAGACAGGATGTACAGGATGAACAGGATTGCAAAAAGCGACCCGATGATCACCCTGTATCTTGTTAATCGTGTCAATCCTGTTCAGGCCTCCCGGCCATTATGCATTCGCATTTGAACATCGGAATCATCCTGGATAATTTAAGGAGACTGAAATGGACTGGCGCGTTTTTCTAACAACTTTTGGTGTGATATTTCTAGCGGAGATGGGTGACAAGACACAGCTTGCGGCCATGACCATGGCGGCGCAGTCAAACAAACCGTGGGCCGTGTTCTTCGCCGCCGCCCTGGCACTCGCGGCTGTTTCCGCAATTGGTGTGCTGGTAGGAAGCGTACTCGGCAACTACCTTCCGCTCATCTGGATTAAGCGGGTTGCCGCAGTCGCCTTCATTGCTATCGGTTTGCTTATTCTTCTTAATAAGTTTTAGAGATGCACAATTCGTCGCCAAACGGTAAGGAAGGGCCCTCAATGATGACTATCGATCTCATACAGGTGCCACGTGCTACGGTAAATAACTTGCAGCCCGCCCTTTCGGTCGGATTGCTGCGTTAACCTCGGAAGGAGCCGTTGCGGTGTTATCATTATTGTCCAGCTTGGCGCTCGATTGGTCCTGCGTACCACTTATGATCGGGAGACTCCCACATGCCCCAAACTCCACACACTGAACGCCACTTCACTGCCAGCGAAGTTGTGCGCGACGTTGTTATCGGAATGTCAGACGGGTTGACTGTTCCCTTCGCGCTGGCTGCGGGACTAACAGGTGGCCTGGCGGGAGCGCCCAATCCTACGGGAATCATAGTGACCGCGGGCCTGGCAGAGATTGCGGCGGGTTCCATCGCCATGGGCCTCGGCGGTTACCTCGCCGCCAAAAGCGATGCGGAACACTATGCACGGGAACGCGAGCGCGAGAAGCGCGAAGTGGCTGAAATTCCGCAAGAAGAAATGAGAGAGGTGGCCGAAGTGTTTCAGGACTACGGCCTGAGTCCGGAACAAACTCGGCCCATTGTCGAGGCGTTGCGCCGGCAACCGAAGAAGTGGATCGACTTCATGATGCGCTTCGAGCTGGGTCTGGAAAAACCTGATCCCAGGCGCGCCATGAGTAGCGCATTCACTATCGGTGGCGCGTACATTGCCGGCGGATTCATTCCGCTCGCGCCTTATATTTTTGAGAAGAGTGCCCCAATCGCTTTGCTGATCTCGGTGGGCTTGACGCTACTGGCTTTGCTGGTTTTCGGTTTCATAAAGGGCCACTTCACCGGCACACGGCCCGTGCGCAGTGCCCTGCAAACTGCGCTTATCGGCAGCGTCGCGGCTGGCGCCGCATTTGCAATCGCCAGATTAATTTCGGGGCAATGATTTCTGTAAAGGCTAACGAATGCTGATGCTACAGTTATCTACTATTAACTTCCTCGTGCCTGCGTTAATATTGAGCCAAGACTTCTTAGTGAAAGAGTTCCTACTATGAGCACTGCGATTGAAGAAATAAAAGAAGTTTCCCAGGAAACTACCAATAAATGGGTCTACCTCTTTGAAGAGGGCGACGGGCTTAACAAGTCACTGCTCGGTGGCAAAGGCGCCGGTCTCTGCGAAATGACACGCGCCGGTTTGCCTGTGCCCCCGGGACTGATCGTCACCACCGAAGCCTGCAACGCCTTCTTCGAGAACGACAAAAGTTTTCCTGATGGCATGTGGGACCAGGTCAAAGAAGGTCTCCAGAAGATCGAAGAGAAGGTCGGCAAGAAATTCGGCGATCCGCAAAATCCGCTGCTGGTGTCGGTTCGTTCCGGCGCCGCGTTTTCCATGCCGGGCATGATGGACACGGTGCTCAACCTCGGTCTCAACGAACAGACTGTCCAGGGGTTGGCTGCGCAAACCGGAGACCTGCGCTTCGCGCTCGACGCTTATCGCCGCTTCGCGTCGTTGTTTGGCGAGATCGTTATGGGCGTGGCCCACGAAAAGTTTGAACGAGTGATGGATCGCTTCAAAGCTCAGACGTCGGGCGGACGCGATACTGACTTAAAGCCCAAGCATCTGCGTGACATCATCGCCGCTGAAAAACAGATCATCGTCGCCGAGCAGCACGCCATTCCCGAAGACCCTTATGAACAATTGCGCGTTGCAGTCGCCGCCGTTTTCAATTCCTGGATGGGCCGCCGGGCCATCGACTATCGCCGCGTCAATCGTATTCCCGATTCGCTGGGCACTGCCGTTAACGTGCAGGCAATGGTCTTTGGCAACATGGGCAAGGACAGCGGCACTGGTGTGGCATTCACACGCAATCCTTCGACGGGCAAGAAAGAACTTTACGGAGAGTATTTGCTGAACGCGCAGGGCGAAGACGTGGTCGCAGGCATCCGCACGCCGAATCCAATCAGTCAACTAAAGAAAGAGCTGCCGAAAGTTTACGAAGAGTTTGCTTCCATCGCGGGTCTGCTGGAACAACACTATCGCGACATGCAGGACTGCGAATTCACTATCGAACGCGGCAAGCTGTGGATGCTGCAGACGCGCACCGGGAAACGTAGCGGAGCGGCCGCAGTACGCGTGGCTGTCGAGATGGTCGGCGAGAAGTTGATTGATCGTGCCGTCGCGGTTCAGCGTGTTACGCCCGAACAACTCGACCAGCTTTTGCACCCCACCGTCGATCCAAAAACCAGCGTAACTGTCCTGGCCACCGGACTGCCGGCGAGTCCGGGCGCCGCGCAGGGTCAGGTTGTTTTCAGTCCTGACCAAGCTGAGGAATTGGCACGCGAGAACGCCAAAGTAATTTTAGTAAGACAGGAAACGAGTCCAGACGATTATCACGGCATGGTGGCCGCGCAGGCGATCGTCACCGCGCGCGGCGGCATGACCAGCCACGCGGCCGTGGTCGCGCGCGGCATGGGTAAGCCCTGCGTCTGCGGCGCCAAGGACTTAGACATTGATTACAGCCAACAACAGTTCACTGTTGATGGCACGGTGGTGACCAAGGGCGAGTGGATTACCGTCGACGGCTCGACTGGCCGCGTGTTTCTCGGCCAGGTGCCAACCGTTCAACCGACGCTTGGTCCGGAGTTCCACGAGTTAATGAGTTGGGCCGATAAGTTTCGGCGGCTGCGCGTGCGCGCGAATGCCGACACGCCGCGCGATGCGAAGGTCGCGCGCCAGTTTGGCGCCGAAGGCATCGGCTTGTGTCGCACCGAGCACATGTTCTTCGGGGATCAAAGGCTGGCGGCAATGCGCGAGATGATTCTGGCGGATGGTGTCGGCGCGAGAGAGAAAGCGCTCGAAAAATTGTTGCCACTCCAGCGCGGCGACTTCGTCGGCATCTTCCGCGAGATGGTTGGTCTGCCGGTAACCATTCGCCTGCTCGATCCGCCGTTGCACGAGTTTCTTCCTAACGCCGAAGAACTGCTTAGCGAGCTCAGCGAGTTGAAGATGGCCGTGCGGCTGGCAACTACCCTGGGCGACATGGACAACTTGCTGGACGAGATTGACGAGAAGCGCCGGCTGCTCAAGCAAGTCAACCGTATTCGAGAAGCTAATCCGATGCTGGGATTTCGCGGCTGTCGCTTGGGCCTGGTGTTTCCCGAGGTGACCCGCATGCAGTGTCGCGCGATTTTCGAGGCAGCCTGCCTGGCGCAGGGCGAGAAGAAAAAGACTGAGTTGGAAATCATGGTGCCGCTGGTCTCGCTTAGCGAGGAGCTGCATCAGCAACGCGAAGTAATCGACGAAGTGGCGCGCCAGGTGATGGGTGAATATGGTATGACGATCGAGTATCGCGTCGGCACAATGATCGAGTTGCCGCGCGCTGCGTTAACAGCCGACACCATTGCTGCGCACGCCGACTTCTTCTCGTTTGGCACAAACGATCTCACGCAGACGACTTTTGGTCTGAGTCGCGACGACTCGAGCAGGTTTCTGCCGAACTATGTGGAGCGCAAAATTCTTCCCGACGATCCTTTCCAGGTGCTGGATCGCGAAGGGGTGGGCCAACTGGTCCGCCTGGGCACCGAACGCGGCCGCAGCGTGAAGCCGGATTTGAAAGTAGGAATTTGCGGCGAGCACGGCGGCGACCCGAGTTCCATCGCTTTCTGCAACGAGATCGGCCTCAATTATGTTAGCTGCTCGCCGTTTCGAGTTCCCGTAGCACGCCTCGCCGCCGCACAAGCGACCCTGGCAGCGGAAGCCAGCAAAGCAACAGCAATGAGCGCGGAGGTGTAGACACTGTCGGACAGGCATTCACCGGGGTCCCTAGCGGGGCAGCCCCGCTGGGGTGGTCTTGCCTGTCTTTCTATTCGCCAAAAGACAGGCAAGATTGTCTGTCCTATTCGGAAGGAGTGAAGTTATGAGTAAGTATATTTTTCTCATCGCCCTGTTAGTAGTTTCTTGCGTTGTGGGGATGCCTAAGAGTTCGCCGGGCGGAGTTCCGGCCGCCGGCGCCGCCGCTCCCACTTTCAAGTTGGTGACTAACGAAGGTAAAGAAGCAAGCCTGTCGGACTTTAAGGGCAAATGGGTGGTGCTCTATTTTTACCCGAAAGATTTTACCGGGGGCTGCACGCTGGAAGCCCACAACTTCCAACGCGACCTGGCGAAATATGATCAGGCGAGTGCGGTGATTCTCGGTGTCAGTGTGGATACTGCTGAATCGCACAAAAGCTTCTGCGCCAAGGAAGGGCTAAACTTCAAACTTCTCTCGGACACAGATGCGAAAGTTTCTGAGGAGTACGGCTCGGTGATGGACTACAACGGAATGAAACTTTCCGCGCGCAACACCTTCATTATCGATCCGCAGGGAAAGGTCGCTAAGGTTTTCCTCAAGGTGAATCCGGCGGTGCACAGTGAAGAGGTGTTGGCTGCATTAGCGACGTTGCAGAAGTCGTAGCGGGGTCACCGAATCACAAATTGCGTATTATGCGGCGTATCACAAACCGAAGTGATGCTTCGAGGCTATTTCGCGGATGCGCGCAAACGCCCTCCAACCAGCCTGCGGAGCAGGCGTTAGCGTAAAGCCTGGGGCGTGAGCCCCAGGGACAAATCGGCCCCGGACCGCCAGCCCGTGAAACGGGCGACAGGCCTGCCTCTCATTATAGATACCGCTCGTCATATTCGAGTCCGTTCGCTTTTAAGAAATGGATAAACTCATCGCGAAAGGACATCTTATGGTGATGTTCTTTCTGCTGCGCAATGTAGCGGCGTACTTCTTCGACGTTCGACTGGCTTACAGTAAACGCGCGGTAACCACGTTGCCAGGAAAAGTCTTTCAGGGCCGGAAACACGTCGTGCATCCATCCACTCGCATTGGCTTTGAGATCACGCAGAACACCTGAGAGTGCCGTGTCGGGGCGAAGCTTGGCGAGTAAATGAATGTGCTCCTCCGTGCCCTTGAGTTCTAACGAGATACCGCCGACTCCACGAATCGTGCCGCCAATGTAATCGTAGAGTCGTGACTGATATGCGGGAGTAATAAACGGTCTGCGATCCTTCGTCGAAAAGATTATGTGGTAGAGGAGATTGGTGTAAGCGTCAGACATGGTTTCCTCATGAGGCTATCGCCCGCTGCGCGGGCTACTCATTGTGATGGCTTTCGATCCTGGGGTTACGCTGCGCTCCACCCCAGGCTGACTTTTATGCTCGCGCCAGCTCCGCAGGCTTGTACTTCATTCGGTTTCTTGAGCCATCGAGCGCGAGCGCACTCTATTACCACGTTCAGACTCAAATGCGAATGAACTAGTCCCCTCACCAGTATCCGCGTCAATGCAAGAGGGCTTACAATCGGCCCGTGGCAAAACTCCTGGCCCACAAGCAATCCCTGGGATACATCGTAGCCGTCATTGTCATTGCAACGGCAACGGCCGTCCTCAAAATTTTCGGCGGCCACATTAATCCGACGACGGTCGCCCTGACATTTCTGCTGATCGTTTTGTTCGTCGCCACCGCCTGGGGATCGAAACCCGCCGTCCTGGCATCCCTGCTGGCTGTCGCCTGTTTTAACTTCTTCTTTCTGCCACCTTACGGAACCTTCACGATTGCCGATCCGCACAATTGGATCGCGTTCTTCGCTTTTCTCGTTACCGCCGTAACAGTCGGCCAGTTATCTTCGCGAGCGCGGCGGCGAGCCGAGGAAGCCAACGTTGCACGGCTTGAAATCGAACGCCTTTACCACGAGCTGCAAGATACCTTCGAGCGATCGAGTCAGGCGAAAGCGTTGAAACAGAGTGAGCGTTTGAAATCTGCCCTGCTGGATGCAGTGACGCACGACCTGCGAACACCGCTGACAGCCATCAAGGCCTCGGTGACCACTCTCCTGGACGATCAACTCGCAACTAAAGACGCGCGGGATTCAACGCGGCTTGGCGAAGAAGGCCGGCAGGAGATGCTGGACGTCATCAACGAAGAGGCCGACCGGCTCGACCACTTCATTGAGGGTTTGATGGAACTGGCGCGCATCGAGGCCGGTGAAATGCAACTGCGGCGAAAGTGGAGCTCTGTCGATGAGATCATCATGGCTGCCATGAAGCGAGCCGAACCGCGCACACGCGCTCATCGAATTGAGTTGTGGCTCGATGATGAAATGCCTTCAGTCAACGTTGACGAGCGGGCGCTGGTGGAGGTTGTCTATACGCTGGTTGACAACGCCGCCAAGTATTCTTTTCCCGGTTCGCTCATTCGGGTCGCTGCGAAAGCCGGTGCTGATACCACCGTCAATCTGATAGTGGAGGACCAGGGTCCCGGCATACCGCCCGAGTTGCGTGAACGCGTGTTCGATAAGTTTTTCCGGGCCATGCGCGACGGAGATCTGGGCCGGCCTTCGGGAACCGGCATGGGCCTGGCCATCGCGCAAGGTATCGCAGAGGCACACGGGGGACGCATCTGGATTGAGGATGGTGCAGGGGGACGCGGGACAAAGTTCGTTGTTGCGCTGCCAATTGGAGATACGGCGGGGACAGCAAAGCCTCATGAAAAGTGATTTCGCGCGGAGCAGCACAGCGCCGTACGGGCTTGATGTTTATAGTTCGGTTGTTAGGTACGCATTCTATAAACCTCGCGCCGCTGCGGGACTTAGAAAATAGCGCACGCCAAGCGGCAAGAAATATCGCACGCCACGCGGCTAAGAAAATATCGCTTCGCCGGGACGCTAAGAGAAGCTTCAAATGGCTGCCAAGCAACGCATACTTATTGTAGATGACGAGCGGCAAATTACGCGCGTGTTGAGTCGCGGGCTGACGACCAAGGGTTATGACGTTCATGTTGCCGCCGATGGTGAAGCGGCGTTGCAGACCTTCAGCGACTGGCATCCGGACCTGGTGGTCACTGATCTTTCTATGCCCAACATGAACGGGTTGGAACTTTGTCGCCGTCTGCGGGCGTTCTCAGAAGTTCCGATCATCGTGCTGTCCGTTAAAGGTGAAGAGCGTTCGAAGGTTGAAGCGCTGGATGCAGGAGCCGATGATTATGTGACGAAGCCTTTCGGGATCGATGAACTGCTGGCCCGTATTCGCGCCACGCTGCGCCGGGCGCCTTTAGCGAGTGACAGCGCAAAAAGTGTTTTAGAGGCCGGCGACTTTCGCCTCCGGCTGGATGAGCGGATGTTGACAATCAAGGAAAAGGAAATTCACTTAACTCCCAAGGAATACGATCTCCTGGTTTATCTGGTCCGCCATCCGGGAAAAGTCCTCACGCATCACGCCTTGCTCGGCGCGGTTTGGGGCGGCGACTACACCGAACAAACTGAATACCTGCGCGTCTTCATCGGCCAGCTCCGCAAGAAAATCGAATCCGATCCGGCAACTCCCAAATACATCCTCACCGAGCCCTGGGTTGGTTATCGTTTTGATCCAGGCGAACAGGAAACAGTAAACAGTAAACAGTGAACAGTGAACAACAAACAGTGAACAGTGGACAGTGCACATTGAACAGTCTCGCGGCTTTGCCGTCTGATATGCGGAAACGCTTCGCCTTCCGGCTCGCCACTCAAACAACCAGCGCGGCTCTGCCGCCGCACAGTGCGGAAAGGCTTCGCCTTTCTGACGCTTGCGCCTACTTTTTGAGGCGGCGCCTCATGAATCGGAGGCGGAGCCTCCGATAGATTTCAAAGAGACCTAACGGTAAGGCAGAGCCTTACCGCACTGTGCGGCGGCAGAGCCGTGCTGGTTGTTTACTGTTTACTGTTCTGACCGCTCCAGCAGTAAAGCCCTTAGTTACAGCAAGAAAACCTGTGCAGCAAAAGGTGCTGTATGTTATTTTGTCGCCTTCCAACCCAGGAAGCTTTGCATTCTGTAAGCGAACCTAAATCAGCGTGAGACTTTCGAGGACAACGGCGCAGTCTTCTCGTGAGCAATCTCAATTTCAAACCACTTTTTTTGTTTCCCTACTCCAAAGGAAAATTATGAAAACGATCCATCCCCGCGAGGCGACCCGCCTATCACCTAGTTTGCTTTCTTTAGCGATGGTCGTCTTCGTTGTAGTTGGCGGCTCACTCGTCGCATTTGCTCAGGATAAAAGCGAGAACAAAGTAGACGCTACCTTTCTGAAGAATCTTCAGTTTCGTTCCATTGGTCCGGCAAACATGGGCGGCCGCATCGACGACATCGCCGTAGTCGAAAGCAATCCCAGCACGTTTTACGTGGGCGCGGCGACAGGTGGTGTTTGGAAAACTACGAACAACGGCACAACCTTCGAGCCAATATTTGACGGACAAGGTTCTACATCAATTGGCGACATTGCGATTGCTCCCGGCGATCCGAGCATCGTGTGGGTGGGCACAGGCGAGCCAAATAATCGGCAAAGCTCGTCGTGGGGCGATGGAATCTATCGATCATTAGATGCCGGCAAGACCTGGCAAAACATGGGACTGCGCGACACCAAACACATTGGTCGCGTTGTCATCGACCAGCGCGATCCAAACATTGTCTATGTAGCCGCACTGGGACATTTGTGGGGGCCAAACAAAGAGCGCGGAGTTTTTAAAACCACCGACGGCGGCAAGACCTGGAGCAACGTGCTCTTCATAAACGAAGACACCGGCGTGATAGATCTCGCTATGGATCCGGAAAGTCCGCTGACGCTTTATGCGGCAGCTTACCAACGCCGGCGCACGCCCTGGGGATTCAACGGCGGTGGGCCAGGCAGCGCTCTATACAAGACCATCGATGGCGGCGCAACATGGACGAAACTGACGAAGGGATTGCCTGAAGGCATTACCGGCCGCATTGGCGTGGACGTTTACCGCCGCAATCCCAACGTCGTCTACGCGCTGGTTGAAAACGCCAGGGGCGGGACTTTTCGCTCGGATGATCGCGGCGAAACGTGGCGCAAGATGAGCGATCTCGATTCGCGGCCCATGTACTACAGCCAGATTCGCATCGATCCCAACAACGATCAGCGACTTTGGCAACTGGCTGCGAACATGTACGTTTCCGATGACGGCGGCAAGACGTGGAACTCTAATCTGGTGCAGCGCATCCACGGCGACTTCCATGCGATGTGGATCGATCCGGCAAACTCAAACCACGTGCTGACAGGTTCCGATGGCGGTATCCACGCTTCCTACGATCGCGGCCGCACCTGGGATTTCATTAACACGATTCCCCTGGGACAGTTTTACGAAGTCTCAATGGACAACCAGAAACCGTTTTGGGTTTACGGCGGATTGCAGGACAACGGCAGCTGGTCTGGGCCAAGCGGCACACTCAATCAGGAAGGCATCACCAACGATGATTGGTTTCGCACCGGGGGCGGCGATGGCTTTTATTCGGTTGTTGACCCGACCGATCCCAGCATCATCTATGTCGAATCTCAGAATGGCACCGTATCGCGGCTGGAGTTGAAGACAGGCGAGCGAAAGTCAATTAAACCTGAAGCACGGCCGGGTGAAAAACGTTATCGTTTCGACTGGAACTCGCCAATCGTTATTTCGCTTCATAACAATCGCACAATTTATTTTGCCGGCAATCGGGTTTTCAGATCTACGGATCGTGGTAATACGTGGACCTGGAGCGACGACCTGACAAAGGATCAGGACCGCGAGAAGTTGCCCATCATGGGCGCGCTGCCTGACAAGAACATGCTTTCGCGTCACGATGGCATGGAAACTTTTGGACAAGTCGTGACGCTCGCCGAGTCGCCCATCAAGGAAGGTCTGCTTTATGCCGGGACCGATGACGGCAATCTGCAAATCTCGCGCGACGGTGGCAAGACCTGGAAAAACATTATTGATAAAGTTCCTGGCGTTCCCAAAGCAACCTACGTGAGCCGCATAGTTCCTTCTCGTTACGCGGAAGGCACCGCCTGGCTCACGCTGGATGGACACCGCGCGGACGATTACAACACGTATGTTTTTGTCACTACAGATTACGGTGAATCGTGGAAAGCGATTAAGTCCAATCTTACCGCCGGCGTTACAGCGCGCGTGATTCGTGAGCATCCGCGCAATGAAAACCTGCTGTTCCTGGGAACGGAGTTTGGCGCTTATGTTTCGTTTGACCGCGGTGGACGTTGGACGCGTCTGAAGGGAAATCTTCCTTTGGTTCGCGTTGACGATATTCAAATTCATCCGCGTGACAACGCGCTTGTGTTGGCAACCCACGGACGATCTGTTTGGGTGCTTGACGATTTGAGTCCGCTCGAGCGCGCTTCTGAAGACATCCTTGGTTCCGACATTCATTTGTTCGACGTTGCTCCCGCAACACATTTTCGGCTTTACGGGCGCAAGGGCTCGACCGGCCACAAATGGTTCGCCGCGCCCAATCCGCCGTACGGCGCAGTCATCAATTACTACGTGAAGGACAAACCCAAAGATGAAGTGAAGATTACGATCACAGACAAGAGCGGAGCGGTTGTGCGCGATCTGAAAGGACCGAAAGAAGCGGGCCTCAATCGCGTCGTTTGGGATTTGAGACTAAACCCGGCCGCGCCGCCACCGGAAGGACTGGGCGAAGGTGGCGGTTTCTTTGGCGCGCCGCGTGGGCCACGCGTACCGCCGGGCGTGTATGCCTTGAAGATTAGCGCGGGTGACAAGACCGCGACCGGAAGTGTGACGGTCCAGGAAGATCCGCGCATTCAGATTGTCGAAGCGGATCGCGGTAAGTTGAACGACGCCATCGCAAAAGTTTACGCGCTGCAAAAGTCTGCCGAAGGTGCGCGTAAGACTATGCAGAGCCTGAAGACACAAATTACGGCGCTGCAAACCTCGCTTAAAGACAATCCGGATGTCTCAAAACAAACCAATGATTCCGTGCAAAAACTAGCGGATGGACTCACCGCGATTCAGAGGAAGTTGGTTGCTGCTCCCGATAACAGCGGCAGCGCCGGGCCGGCGCTTCCTGACGAACCGCGGCCGCTGCTCGGCCAGATCACCGGCGTCGGTTTTGGTCTCGACAGTTATACGGCAGCGCCTACGGAAGATGAGCTGGTGCGGATAGAAGATCTGACAAAGCAGTTGAAGGACGTGATTGCGGAACTGAACAAGTTCATTGACGAAGACGTCGCGAGTTTGAATAAACAACTTCGCGACAGTGGTTACCAGTTCCTGAATCCCGGCAAGCGCATCGAGCCGCCACAATAAAAAGTCTCAAGTCTAAAGTCTCAAGTGACCGGTAGTGGACTCGATCTTATTCGGGACTTGGGAATTGAGACTTGAGACTTAGGATTTTATTGGTGCACCCGGCATGATTCGAACATGCGACCCCCTGATTCGTAGTCAGGTACTCTATCCAACTGAGCTACGGGTGCCTCGTTAGGAAACCGTAAATCGTTAACCGTGAATCGTTAATAAGATTCACGCTGGTTTCTTTCCGCCAGGATTTACGTTCGCCGTTGATGTTTGAATATAGGTGGCGCGATTCAATAGTGTCAAGTAAGTGAATTCGATGGAAACTCTAGTGCTCTGCCATATCGCGAAACCACCAGGCTCCCGCGCAAACTAACAGTTGGCGTTACAAGATTTCGAATCTCTTACCGCGCAAAATATCCGGGGCGCGTGCGCGCGATCAGCTGCGGTTGGGCCACCTCAATCTGTATCTCATGCCACTTGCCATCGCGCGCGCGGCCGCCGCTGGGCTGATACGCGACCGTGTAAAGCGATCGCAAATCCGCTGCCACTTCCGCATACAAGCGCGCCATCTGATCGAGCCGTTGAATTTCGTTAAGCCGCCCGCCCGTGCGATCGGCCAGCGCCTGCAAACGAACTCGAGCCGCAGTGTAGATTCCTGTGATCACCGGGTCCGGCAGAGGCAGTCGCGTTGCGTCACCTGACGGCAGTGCCAGCGGATAGATGGTTACGCCCTGACGGTCAGCCGCACTGAGAATCGTGTTGAGCGCGCTGCTCCCTTTGGCGTCAATCGCCGCAATCGCTTCTTCGTTAGTTTGAGCTTTCGCTCCCGATGCACGATCCGAGTTACGCAACTGCGTATCGAGTCCGTCGGTCAAAACTACAATTGCCTTGCGTCGTTTTCCTTCCTTGTCCAATTCGCCCAATGCCTGCTTCAGCGCGTCGTAAAGATGCGTTTCGCCGGCGCCATCGGCAATTTGGATTGCGTACGCCGTCTTTTTCCGGTCAGTGGAAAACCCAGTTAGATTTTTGACCTTCGCATTAAACTGAATTACCGCGACACGATCCTCAGGCGCCAGCGCATCCAGAAAACGCCAGGCTGCCTGTTTGAGTTGCTGCCGAAAGGTAACAGTCGACCCGGACATGTCCAACAAGAGCACCAGGCTAAACGGTGCGTCCGTCGGTTCGAAGTGAAGAATGGGCTGCTTGACGCCATCCTCGTAAACCGTGAAATCGTTTCGCGAGAGCGACGTAACCGCGCGGCCTCGTTGATCGACGACGCCAACGTTCAATTGCACCAGCGAAACGTCCGTGCGTACAACCTCGTCCGCGTCCTGTGCCTGGACGACGAGCGCTGACCCGGCAATAAGCAGCAGCGGAAACAGAAAAGCCGCAAAGAGAAATCTGCACCGTAAGGGTGTCTTAAGAGAATCTGAGTGCTTCATGAAAAGTTGACTCTGTCCTTTATGTTCTGAGTATCCCGGCAAGCAAGACTTTTTGCAATTGCGCGATAAGGCATATTTGCATCGATCGCTACGACAAACCTGGCCACTGCCTCTACAATCCGGCAGCCGTCTGGCGTCATTTTCGGACGCTCTAAGCGGGGTTTGAGTTGCTTTCAAGAAGGCAAGGAACAACAGAAGCGACATCTATTCCATCAAACGGGGCAAAAACTCCGGTACTGATGGGTTTTGATTAGGACGTGGCAATACGCTCGACGACAGAACCGGGAGCGGACCGGGGTCCCCGCGCGGGCAGCCCGCGTGGGGTGGTGGTAGCGACCGGGTGCTGGCACTCTACCCGGCTTTCGCGCACTTCTTCCGCGATTAGGAATTTCAAGGACCCTTTTGCCAGGTTGAATTTAGTATCCGGTCGCTACCGATACTGTGTACAAACCAAACTTCTGCTCGGAATGCGGCACGAAGCTGCTTCGCTTGCACTGGTATCCATGGACGAGCCGGAAATTTTGCAACGCTTGCGCGCCGCGTTTGCGTAGGGCGCGTCTTGTTTCGCCGCTGCTGGCATCGTTAGCCTTGCTGGGCGCCGGCTATCTTGTCGGTCGAACGCGACGTCCTGTTCCTCCGCCTCTGATTGTCGAAAGAAGATCAGACTCTCCCCTAAACGATGTGGCAAATCTTCCCACAGCAAATTCTCAAGCGGCAACGAACCAATTCCGGGTGAACTCAAGCGGAACCAAAGACCCTGCAACACCATCCGCCGAGGGTGACGTTTATCTATGTGGCGCTCGCACGAAGAAGGGCACACCCTGCTCACGCCGCGTTCATGGGCCGGTGCGTTGCTGGCAACACAAGGGAATGCCCGCAATGTTGCCGCAGGAAAAGTTGCTCGTAAAAGATCAGTAAAATAATCATTACGAATTTAGATTAGCCAACGCCCACATCCAACCGCTAAACTTACGCTCGTAAGTTGCCTCTACGACAAATTCAATGAGTCGGAATCCTGCGATCAGCGTCGTAATGCCCGTGCACAACGCTCTGCCATTTCTTGATCAGAGTGTCGGAAGTATTCTCGAGCAAACCTTTTCGGACTTTGAGTTTGTAATTCTGGATGATGCTTCCACGGATGGGTCAACGAACCTGTTACGCGAATGGTCACGCAAGGATCAGCGCATACAGCTTCACCGCCGCGACCGGCGCCTGGGTCTGGCAGGCAGCTCGAACGCGGTAGTCGCGAAAGCAAGCGCACCGATAGTGGCGCGCATGGATGCGGACGACGTTTCACATCCGGAGAGACTGCGGCGTCAGTTGGAAATAATCGAGAGCCGCCCGGAGGTCGCCGTCGTGGGCACACTCTGCGTCGGCATCGATGCGAGCGGCAGACAGGTGCGGCCGCGCGATCGGTGGCGGCTCGTGCGCCGCTCGGTTTACATTCCGTTTCCCCATGGCTCCGCGATGTTTCGTAGGGCCGTCTTTGACACGGTTGGTGGTTACGCTGAGCAAGCCGTCTGCGGAGAGGATCAGGATCTGTTCTCACGAATGGCCGCCCGTGGCCGGGTCGTCACGCTGCCGGACGTTCTCTACCGCTACCGTTACCATTCCAGCAATGCCACGCTCCTGAACGGCACTCGCGCAGTCAACGCAAATCAGTCAGAAAACGGTAATGATTTGGCGGGATTTTATATGCTCGGCGCGATGCGACTTTGGGCGGGTAATCCACCAAAGCTGCTCGAGCCCATGCTCGCTAAAAAAACGTTAAAATGGGATCTTAAAATATTAATGATCCTGGCTTCGGCCGTTTGGGGAAATATCAACCCACCGAGCCTGAGAGTTTTCCTGCGCTCATCGATCCGCGCCCGCGACCTTCTCGCAAGCATGCGAGTCAAAGACGGGAGACCATACGAATGGCGATTGGAGTAGTCGTCGTCGGCATGGGCGCGCGTGGTGAAGACTGGGTGCGCGAAGTGCGATCATCGAGCGCGTTTGAATTGGCCGCTGTCGTCGATAATGATCCGGTAACTCTTGCAAGCGCCATGCGGCGACTACGAATTTCTTCCGACCGATGTTATCCCGAGCTGGAACAACTGTTGGAGCGGCAGCGCTGTCAGGCTGTCATCGTTGCCACGCCGGCCGATAAACACGTGCACGCTTGCGAGGCCGCGCTTTCGCGTAAGCTTGCAGTGTTGGTCGAAAAGCCTTTCACGCTGCGCCTGGCGGAGGCGCGCGGTTTAGTCGCGCTTGCGGAACAAAACAAAACGCCGCTCCTCGTCGCTCAAAACTATCGGTACCTCCGTTCGTTTCGAACAGCACGCAAGCTCATCGCTGACGGCACACTCGGTTCCATCGGCGCGGTCACTTTCCAGTACTACCGCGTGCCGCATGAGATGTCACCTTCGCTTTCTTCACTTGAACACAGCGTCTTGTGGGGCATGGGGGTTCATCACCTGGATGTGTTGCGTTACGTGTTACAGAAAAGAGTGACGGGCGTAATCGCCGAAAGCTTCACGCTTCCCTGGGGCGAGCTTCCAAAGGGGGCGTCGCTCCGCGTCATGTTGTCTTTCGAGGTTGAAACGCGCGGCTTCTATTCGGCTACTTACGAGTCAAGCGGCCATCAGTTTTTTGAGCGTGGCCAGGAGTTTTATGCTCGCTTCATGGGCGAGCGCGCAACGCTCCATGTTTTTCAACGCTGGCTGACTCTTTGTGAAAATGGAAAGTTATATTGCCGACTGGGATTCGCAATCGTGGGACAGGCGTGCGCTATCACTCCTGGCAGCCACCAAGCGAGCCACACCGGCGAGTCTTAAGAAACTCTATTATCAATTGGCGCCGACGGCGGCTACTCACAAGCTCGCCCGACCAACAATGCTGCCGGCATACGATTGGTCAAACACACGCGCGTTCTCATTGCCTACCGATCAATATGGCTAGATTCGCGTTAATCTGGTTGGCCGCGAGTCTTGCGGGTGTGTTCCTTTTCAGGAATACGACGAGACATGCAGACAACTGGAGACCCCGTTGTTGAGTTTGACGGATACTCGGGGCCGTCAGCTCGTGCGCAACGTTATGCGCAGCGCGCCAAATGCGGAAAGCGCACTTATCAACCCACTTCCGGATCTGGTCGTCCACTGGCAAGACGCAGCTTTCGCAAAGCCGTTGCATATTAAAGACAGTGACGTGAAGGTTGAGCCTGTTGGGAAAAAGTCCACCGGACAACACGACTTGCCAGGTTTTTGTATCTTGAAGGGATATCAGGGCGAGAAACTTGGCGGCGTGTTGGCAGCGAAAGACATGGGCGGTCTGATCACACGCAGTTTGGTTTAGGTTACAAGATGTCCGACAAACTTCAGTTTGTCGAAGTTCGATCCAATCATTCGAGTCCAAAATTGTATTGTTACGCTCCGGAAGCTTTTGGGAACATGAGAGCTTTGATCATGTGATTCGTCCGGGGGAGTTCGACGCGACGATTAAATACGTCCTCAACAATCCGGTCAAAGCGGGCCTAGCGAAGCACTGGCGAGAATGGCCCTGGAACTACTGCCGAAAAGAATTGTCCGACAAACTTTAAGTTTGTCGCGCGTTGAATCTACTCAGCGCACGCGACAAGCTGAAGCTTATCGGACAAGATTTGTCGGACACGAAGTTTCGCGGAGCAGCAGCGCGGGTCTACCTGATCGTTTTCACCGGGCCGGGCGGTTTAGGCGGCAACTTCACCGGCGTCTTCAAACGTGCCATTACTTCGGCAATGCCGCGCTCGAGTTGCGGATCTCGTCCTGCGATTTCCGACTTCGGGTCGTTGTCGACTTCAATGTCGGGATCGACACCGTGGCCTTCGATAACCCATTCGCCGTTTTTGTTGGCGAGTCCGGAACCAGGAACAAAAATGGCGCCCCCGTCAATTAATGGCCCGCGGCTTTGGATGCCTACTACGCCGCCCCACGACCGTTTGCCGATCAATGGCCCCAGTCCCGCTTCGCGGAACATATAGGGAAAGATATCGCCGTCTGATGCCGAGTTTTGATCCAGCAAAGCCACCATTGGACCAATGAACACTGCGTCGGGATAGGTGTTTCCGCTGTCGTCGGTACGTGAATAATTTATCCCCAACAGTTTTCTGCGCAGGCGCTCGATGAGCATTCGCGAAACGTTACCGCCGCCGTTGGCGCGCACATCAACCACCAAACCTTCCTTGCGGATCTGCGGGTAGTACCACTTGATAAACTCGCGAATACCTGCGGCGCCCATGTCCGGAATGTGAATATACCCGACGCGGCCTCCGGTAGCTTGATCTACTTTGCGGCGATTCTGGTTTACCCAGTCGAGATAAATCAGATTGCTTTCATCCGTGATTGGACGATAGGAAACTACGCGCGCCCCATCGAAGGAAGCAGTCTTATTAACCGTAAGCGACACAGGATTGTCGGCTTTGTTTCGCAACAGACGATAGGGATCGTCGCTGCCTTTTAGTTCTTCGCCGTCAATTGCCAAAATGTAGTCGCCGACGTTTACATTTACGCCAATCTCTCTAAGCGGCGAACGATAGATGTCCTCTTCGTTTTCGCCCTCGAAGATTTTTGAAATACGATACCGGCCGGACTGCTTGTCGAGTTCAAAGCGCGCGCCAGGCAAGCCAACGCGCGGACGCGGCGGGATCTGGAAGTCTCCGCCTTCGATGTAGGCGTGTTGGATAGTCAACTCCGAAATCATTTCGCTAATCACATAATTGAGATCCGAACGATGCGCCACGTACTGCAGCAATGGTTTGTATTGCTCACGCAATGCCACCCAGTCGTAACCGTGCATATTGGGTACGTAGAACCAATCGCGATAGCGCCGCCAAACTTCGTTAAAGATTTGATTCCACTCTTCCGCGGGCACGCGATCGACAAAGAGGCCCGCCGTCGATACAGGCTTCCGTGTTTTGTCTCCAACGGGCGTGGCGTCGTAGAGGTTGTAAGAAGGGCCTTGTGCCACCAACACTTTCGAGCCGTCGTCTGAGAGCACATAGCCGCGAATGTCTTCGGCCAGCGTTGTCTCCTTGCGGTCCTTGAAGGAAAAGATTTTCAGGACAGCAGGACGATCTCCCTGGCGGCCGTAATAAAACGCCGGCCCTGTCGCATAAAGCAGATGTCCTGTCTTCGCGGAGAGTCCGCCGTAGTTGTCGGCGCCGACGGGAACGCGCGCTACGCGGCTCGAGATGCCGTCAAAGTCGATGCCCACAGTCGCCGGCGGCTTGGGAGCAGCGTCCGGTCGCGCCTCGCTCGGAGCAGTAACCGGTGTCTTATCGCCGGGTTTCTCAGTTTCCGGCGTAGCTTCTTTCGCGGGCTCCTTAATCTCTTTGTTGATGTCCTTCACCGGTGGCTTTGGCTCCTCACCCGGGGGAGTGCCTTTCGGTTTCGGCGCCTCATCCGGCTTGGTAACTGTTACCTCGTCGCTTTCAGGCGGAAACGGATGTTTGACGTCCTTACGCAACGCCATCGCATAGATGTAAGACGTGCGATTGGTTGCATAGTTAAACTCGATTTGGGAAATCTGCGGGGCAAACTCGCGATCGCTCAGGAAGTAGAGGTAGTTTCCCTGCGGGTCCCAGGCGGGACTATTCGCATTGAACATGTCATCGGTGACGCGACGAAGTTTTCCGCCGGCGGCACTCCAAATGAAAATCGCCGAGTTACCGTTTTCAGAAGGAGGATAACTGAAAGCCAGGAAGTTGCCGCGCGGCGACCAGACATAGTCGCGGATCTGAGTGTGGGGAGAATCGGCAATTTCAACCATCGCGCGATCGGCAAGCGTGACGACATAAAGCTTCCCGTCCTTATCGCTAAAAGCAATGCGCTTGCCGTCAGGCGCCCACTCCGGTTGGTAACGCATGGCGCTGCCGCCGCGCGTGATTTGTTCGGAGGGCTTCAAGCCATCCTGCGCGACAATATATAACTCCTCTTCTCCACTGGGGTCGGAGATGAAAGCGATGCGGGTGCCATCCGGCGACCATGACGCCCACTTGTCGTGTGCGCCGGAGGAATGCGTCAGATTGCGGGTCGGGCCTTTTTCAATTGGCGCCGTGAAGATATCGCCGCGCGCAACAAAAAGCGCGCGCTCGCCTTTCGGACTCAATCCCACCGACTCAATTTGATTTGCGGCGGAGATGCGGCCGGGCCGACGCGATAGACCTTCATCAGGCACGTCGATCGAAATAGCATTACTGTGCCTGCTTTTCGCGTCGAGCACTTGCAGCTCGCCATTTAGTTCATAAACAATGCGGCCTTCATTATCGGAGCTGGGCCAGCGTACGTCCCACACTTTGTTATTCGTTATTTGAGCCGTCTTGCCCGTCGGTATGTCATAGGCGTAGAGATTGAAGTGTCCGTCGCGGTCGGAGTTAAAATAAATCGTGTCGCCAATCCAGATGGGATCGCGTGTCGCGCGCGGGCCTTCGGTTATTCGTTTTGTAGCGTAAGTTTTGAGATCGAATATGTAGAGCGCATTCGCCTGCCCGCCCTCGTAACGTTTCTCAGGACGGAAATCGCGCGACTGCGGGGAATAGACTATCTGCGTCGAATCGGGCGAAAAATCGCCGGAACCTGCCTCGGGCATGGGCAGTGGTTCAGCAGGACCGCCATCAACAGACACCCAGTAGAGACGCGCAATTGGCAAGGCCCACGAATCACGCTGCGACTTAAAAATGATTCTCTTGCCGTCATTGGACCACCCGTAAACCTGATTGTCCCAACCCCAACGAGGCGTGAGCGGGCCCTTGGCCGGATAGAAGGTAAGTTGCCGCGGCACGCCACCCATTGCCGGAATTACATAGACTTGCTCGTCGCCATCATATTGTCCGGTGAAGGCGATCCATTTACCGTCAGGAGAAAACTTGCCAAACACTTCCATCCCCGGATGCGACGTCAGACGGATAGCCGAGCCGCCGGTCGCCGGCGCGGTCCATAAGTCGCCACCGTAAGTGAAAACCACTCTGTCACCACTGATATCCGGGAAACGCAAAAGCTTCGTCTGCGAATAGATAGCGGTTGCCGCGCAGAACAGCAACGCGAGCAAGGTTACTAAGCTGAACGTGCGGTTGAGTAAGCTTCGATTAAGCAAGGTCCGGTTCCTCCTCGGGAGCACAACAGTTTGCGGATTGATGGTCTGAGCTGTTCACGTCCCGGCGTGCCTGGGGAGTTTCCGCGGAAGGTTGCGAACAACGGCTGAATTTTGCTGAAAGAATGCGAAAGCGTAGCCCAAGACGCGGTTATCAGTAAACGGCCACACAGTAGCCGTCCCAATCTGTTGAAGTAAATGCAGATTGTTGCTTCGCGCTAAAACCCGCGCAGCAGTAGGCCAATAAACTACCCACACAACTTTGCGCGACTGTTACGTAAAGTCATGGTTCAGGGTTTCAATGCTGGTGCATGCTGAGGGAAACAATGAGGGCGAAGCCTGTGAAAGCTATCGCCCTTCTAGTTTGATGTCTAAGTTAAGTCCGGTCTTTTAGTTCTTCCTCTGCGGGACCTCTGCGTCCCCAGCGACTCTGCGGTGGGAAAGCTCCATAAGACGCACCGCTGAGACGCGAGTACACAGAGGTAGCGCAGAAAAGAGAAATTAAGACAGCGCGGAAAGTTAATACTTCTTTTGCGTGCCGCTCTTCTGGTTACTGTTTGCGGTATTGCTATTCGTATTCGCCGAGACCGTCAGCATGTTCTTAACGCTCTTGACCCCTGCCACCGCTTTAGCCACCTTTTCCGCCTCGGCCTTCTGTTGCGGGTTGGCCACTGATCCGCTAAGGGTGACGACGGCATTCTCGACGTCAACATTAATCGTTGAGTCTCTCAGGTTGTCCGCGGCTGCCAAATCAAACCGCGTCTTTGTCCAGAGCCAGCCATCGTCGAGGCCCATACCAATCTTCCGTCCTAAGTCTTTAGCCTCTTGCGAGTAGGTCTGCTTGTTTTTTTCATACTCTTCGCGAGTTGGAGCCCGTTTTGTATTCGTGTTCGCGTTAGCGTTAGTGTTTGCATTTTCGTTGACCGCCGCCCTATTGCTGTTAGCGTTGGCCCGGGCATTTGCATTCTCGTTGGTGGGTTGATTACAAGCGGCGAAAGAAAACGCCACCGTCGCTACCGCTATGATTCCTAAAAGTTTGCATCTCATCTTTTCGTAGACCTCCTGTTAGACAATATTCATTCGGAACCGTACCTGGACGGGTAATTGTGTTCAGTGGGGTGTAAGCAATAGTTCGGAAAACATACGTCCGAATCAAAACCCTGCAGTGGGCCAGACGGCCCTCCGCTGCTGGCTTCATTTTTGGGGGTTCTCAGATAGGGGTTACTAGTCAAATCCGGGCCATGGCCTGGCAGGCTATTTAAGAAGCAAGTGCTGGGCCAACCGGACGGATGAAGGATGAAGGAAAAGATTGCAAAACCGAGACTCCATTTCATTCCGCCTTAATCCTTCATCCTTGCCATTTCACCGTGCCCTCTTTAGACGTGTCGATCTCGGCTGACTGCTGCACTTCTCCGAAAAGAAACCCCTTGATGTTGTCGAAAAGGAAATTCTGCGCGTCGGGATTGGTGAGATCCAAACCGTAGTGATTGATGATCTGTGTCTGCTTCTGTAACCAGCCACTCCAGCAGGGCTGACAAATCTCGGTGGCTATTCTCTGCCCCAGTTCGTTTGGAAAAGGCGCAAACCCGAGTGCCGGCCGCTTTTCGCCACAGTGTCTGCATTTTATCGTTTCGGCCATTAGTAGATCTCCTTGTTACGAATTATAGCCTGTAAAGCCTTTCGCAACCATTACATCAAACCAAAAGGAATCTTGCTAAGGCCCGAAGGGCCGGCAGTCAATAGCCACGCCCGTGAGGGCGTGGACCAAGTGTTACTCTTACCTTTGAAGGCCCGAAGAGCCGACACTAAAGGAGGCTAATCATGGCGGGAAAATACCTCAGTTTATTAGTTCATTTTACCCGGAGCACCGCGGGACGCGAGCCTTGGTCCTTTCTAGCTTCCCAATCCTACTGCGCAACCGGACTAAGATCTCCTTACTGAGCATCGCTAATTGCTTTGATCACCGCATCATCCTTGGGGCGGAATAATCCCAGCGGTCGCACATCGCGATAACGCACGACACCGTTGGCATCAATAACGAAAACAGACCGCGCCACCTTGCCCGGAATTAACGAGCGCGCGCCGTAAAGATTTGCCACCGCCTGATCGCTATCGGAAAGCAATCTCAGCGGCAGCTCATGATGTTCGGCAAACTTCTTGTGCGATTCGACCGAGTCAGTGGATATGCCCACTACTTCCGCGCCAGTAGCGCTGTAATCTTCCCAGCGGTCGCGCACAGAACACATCTGCCGTGTGCAAACCGGCGTCTCATCGCCTGGATAAAACAGCAGCACAACAACCTTTCCGCGACTGTCAGATAAACGCCAGTCGTTGCCGTCTCCATCCTTAAGCGTGAAGTCGGGGGCTTGGGCGCCCAACTGCGGATTATCTTGTTTAGCCATATTTTCCTTTTAAATTATTGGCCACAGATTAACGCGGATAAGACTGATAGGGACAAACGCTCCTGCAGTTTTTCTTTATTCAAATCCGTTTTGATCCGTGTCGATCCTGGGTCCCCCAGCCGGGCAGCCCGGCTGGGTGGTGGTCTGTGGCTGAATCCTGGTCTACTGACGTCCGGCTTCAGCAGCGCTGAAAACTTCGCCGCCCGAATCTCCTGATGCGTCACCCGTTGCATCATCACCCACTAAGCCACTTTCCCGGCCCGCGCTTCGTCTCCATGAACCAAGCCATTCACGGCCCGCGGCACAGATGCCGAGAAAATTACACATGCGGCAATGCGTTGCGGGCCTGACCGGAAAGTGGCTGGGCTCTAACGATGAAACGATCTTCATCATCGCATCATCCATCGCCACAATGCACGTGTCCCGTGACAACAGCTCAGCCGCCAGGCGGAACTCGCGATTGGGCTCCAGAAAATGAAGCGTGGCGATGATTGAAGAGCCTTCTCTGATCGCGGACGGCAGAAGCTCGCCCACTGCCAGTGCATAAGCCTGCATTTGAAGTTGGTAGTCGGCCGCAGCGATACGGACCTGATCGTCCACCGCTAACTCAGTAGTGATCGCTGGTTCCGGTTTTATCGCAGGAGTGTTGAAATCAAAGGCTATTTGCCGCGTTGACTGGCGGCGCTGCTGCCGTGAACTTGTTTGCTTTTCCGATGACGACGCCACATCGTTAGCAACTGCGGGGCTTTCGGTCTCCAGCAATTGGCTTTGCGCCCGCTCACCCGAACTTCGAGCTCGCAGCCGATTAGTTTTGAAATCAATAATCTCGATATCAAAACCATTGCCGCCAGGCGACGGAGTGATCAGCAACTTGTCAATCGCGCCCGTTATGATTCCCAGCGGCCGGCGCAAACGAAAACCCAATTCGCTCCAAAGACCAACATCACCTCGCGGTTTCAGGGAAAACCTTCCCTCGAGGTCATTGGTCGCATTTGCACGCGCGCGCTCTATGCGTTCGAAAACTGAGCTCGACAGATAGTTTTGCGCCAACGGCAAAAGCTCCGTAATTGCTGCGTCCGGATTGATCTCGCTTATCCGGTCCGCCAGCTCCGCCTGGCGCAAACGCAAAACGTCATTGAAACTCCGTCGCAATAGTTCTTCCGCGTCGTCTTTTGTGGAATACGTTTCGCAGAAACGGTGAATCACCGCGCCCTTGAGCGTCGCGGTTAGATTGGCCGGAGGCTCGGGCGCCTCGGCATCATTCCAAACGGCGAGCGCGTCAGGAGCCGGCGCGTGCAGGATCCGATCGAAATAATACTGGCGCGGACAGCGTTGATAATTGAGTAACTGGGTGACGCTGAAACGATGAACTGCCCGGTCGCGTTCCGGCTCAATAGCGCTCAGCAACGGGAAAGTCTCGGCTAGTGAATCAGCACTCTCCGTCGTTTGTGCCGCAGTCAATTCTTCAGTGGCTCGAGCGTCCGGTTGAGCATCGGCGGCGAGATTCAACGTCAACTGAAGCTGAACACCGTCCGGCAGATCGACGACGGTGCTGCGCGTGGGTCTGGGCAAATCGAGCGCTTGCCAGATCCAGTTGAGCCAGGTGTCGCTGCGCGTTCCCAGACTATTAAGGTCTTTTGTGGTGCCAGAGAGAATCAAGCGATCCTGCGCGCGCGTGGCCGCGACATACAGCAGTCGCATGCTTTCAAACTGTTCACGCCAGGCGTGACGTTGTTCGAAAGTAGCAAAAGCGCATCCGCCAACCAGCTTGCCGCGTCCATCCGGAACCCTCAAAGTCAAACCACGATGACGATCCAGCAGAAACCAATTATCCAGCGGCCGCGATGAACGTTGCAGGTCGGGAATAATTACTATGGGAAACTCAAGACCCTTGGCCTGGTGAATGGTCATCAACCGCACGGCGTTCGTGGCTTCGTCGATCTGGCCTTCACTTTCACGGCTGCCAATCGCTTCAAACTCTTCGACGTAGCGTACGAAGTCGCGAATCAGATAATCGCCCGAGCGTTCAAATCGTTCGGCAAGCGTGAACAGTCGCTCGACGTTCGCCAGACGCTGCGCGCCATCGAAGGTGGCGGCGATTACCGTCGCATACTCTGACTCCTCGACGGCGTAGCGCAATAGCTCCCCGATGGCGTAGTGATGCCTGCGCGCAATCAAGCCTTTGATCAGGTTAGCAGCGCGATCGAGCAGTTCGTGTTCTTCGTCGGTGATGAAAGCTATATCCCGGTGACGCCGCAGCGCAATGTAAAGCCCGCGGGTTTGTGTGAAATGCCGCAGCGGATCTCCAGCCTCGACTTCATCCAACCAGGGCGCACAATGCAGGGCCAGCAATGCGTTATCCGAGATACCGCAGAGCGGCGAACGCAACACCGCGGCAAGGGCCAGCTCGTCGGTCTTGTTATCAAGAAACCGCAGCAACTGAATCAGGTCGGTGATCTCTTCGCGTTCGTAAAAGCCGCGTCCGAGTACTGTTTGATAAGGAATGTTGGCGCGGCGAAAAACTGATTCGTACGTCTGCACGTGAGTCATCGCGCGAAAGAGCAGCGCGATGTCGCTGTACTTGAAACTGGCCCTGCCTTCACTGGGCCCGCCAATACTGGGACCGCGGGCGCCTCGCCCGCCGTCCTGGAATGCCACTTTGTCCGAGTTGCCAGATTCAACCGAGTCTTGAGTGAACGCGTTGCTTGAGGCGGGCGAGTCGCCCGCGGTCCCAGCAAACCCGGTCCCAGGATCAACGAGCGAGATAATCCGCCGGGCCAGTTGTTCGGCATCGAGCTCGCGCGAGTCTTGTTCCGCCTTGGGATCGTCTTCGTCACCCGACGCTTCCGTCGTAATCATCAGCTCCACCAGCGGCCCGCTATCGCGCAGGTCGCGCTTTGGTTCGCTGGCTTCGTGCTCGACGTAGCCAAGTTCTGCTCGCTCGTGCGCGGCGACGTCCTCTTGCGGTTGAAACAGACGAGCAAAAAGATAGTTGAAAAACTTGATTAGCGGCGGCTGGCTGCGGAAGTTGAGCAACAGCGGTCTTGCCTCGCCCTCTGCCGCCAGCAACGTGCCGGTCATCTCGCGAAACACATCGACATCCGCACCGCGAAAGCCGTAGATCGACTGTTTCCTATCACCGACGATGAAGAGGTTCGCGCTTTCACGACGAGCTTTCTGCAGTGCGAGCCGCTCGAGCAGCCGGCGTTGCAAATCGTTCGTGTCCTGAAATTCATCAACCAGGAAAAACTTGTAGCGCTCGGCGGCCCGCGTGATCACCTCCGGCCGCCCGAGCAAATCCAAAGCGCGCAACTCCAGATCGTCGAAATCAAGTGCCGAAAGTTTTTGCTTTTCGGCATCCAGGTTCTGACTGATACGGCGCAACAGTTTGACCATCTCGCCCGCATAGCGGCGAGCGGACAGATCGAAACAGATCTGCGGCACGCGGCCGAGTGGTCCGGCCTTCTCTTCACCCCACAACTCCTGATCGAGCCTCATCATGATCTGGCCGGCGGGGCTGTTTTTTGGCACTCGTGCCGACGCGCGAAAGCGTTCGACCGCTGCGCAGTAATCCGCTAAGGACGGATCTTCGGCGTGTAACAAAAGACGAAGGTTTGGCCACTGCGATGCGGCCTGAGTTCGCTTTCGTTCTCCGGCGATAGAGAGCTTGCCGAAATTAATGTATTCGCGAATTGACTTATCCACCTGGACCAACGCTTGTTTGTAGGATTCGGAGGCAGCGTGACTTAGATCGGTTTGCTTTTCGATCTCCTCAATGGAGATACCCTGGCCGCGAATTTCTTTGTAAAGGTGAACCAAGCCCGCAGCGAGCTTGCTGCGGCCGACGCCCAGCGTAAGCCGGGAAATCATTTCGTTTCGCCGGGAACTTATGAACTCCGTCAGCGCTTCTTCGACAACTGATTCCAACAACATGGCGGCGCGATGTTCATCGAGCAAGAGAAATTGCGGATCGACACGCGCCTCGACCGGAAATTCGCGCAACAGCCGCGCACAAAACCCGTGAATCGTGGTGATGACGGCGCCATCCAGCGTGCGCTTGTAATCAAGCCAACGCCTTCGTTCGTCGCCCGAGGCGGTCTGTAAGATTTGATTCAGACGCTCGCGAACGCGCTCGCGCATTTCGTTGGCCGCGCGATTGGTAAACGTGATAGCGACGATTTGATCTATCGACAGGTTGTGTTCGCGCAGGATGTGGAG
>DIYZ01000245.1:0-408 GCA_002427845.1 Chloracidobacterium sp. UBA6041
CGAAATTCCCTCGGGAGAGGTGCAAGAGTGGTTGAATTGGCAGCACTGGAAATGCTGTGAGCGGGAAACCGTTCCGTGGGTTCGAATCCCACCCTCTCCGCCATCAAATTTCGGATTTCGGATTGCGAATTGCGGATTTAGAAAACCCTGAAGAAGCGATTCCCGACAAATTCGAAATCGGAATTTCGCAATCCGAAATTCCCTCGGGTTTCGCAAAGAGCGGAAAGAAATGACCTACATAAACCGATCTTGATTATGAGACGAGCCAGTTCTTCATTCATCTTTCATACTTCCGCCTTCATCCTTGCCTTGATAACGGCGGGTGCGCTCTCTGATGTCGCCGCAGGTCAATCACACGCGGTCACGCATCGTGCAAAAAAGGGATCGCTCTGCGGTAACCCGCAGGTT
>DIYZ01000245.1:696-1059 GCA_002427845.1 Chloracidobacterium sp. UBA6041
GATCATAAGGTTTTTAGTTCCCGCTGCGCCGATCCGGAGAACCTGTTCTATACGAACGTGAGCGAGAAGCATAGAATCATGGCCGTCTACGCCGGAACGACGCCGGCCGAAGCGAAGCGTGTTCTCGACGCCGTGAAGGCGACAGGAAAATTTCCGGGCGCAAATCTGCGGCGGATGCGAACAGGCTTCAACGGCACGTAATTGTTAGGACAGACATTCTTGTCTGTCTTCGTTCTCGTCTTTCAAGGACAGACTGGAAAGTCTGTCCTACTGGAGTTTTTTATGGATGACAAACTAGCTGCTGATGAAGCCAGACGCTCGGTGCAACACGAGTCAGTGAAGACCCAGGTTGAAGGCGAGGTG
>DIYZ01000245.1:1310-7291 GCA_002427845.1 Chloracidobacterium sp. UBA6041
CGCTGGTCACTTTCGTGCCAAAGCAGTCAATGAAGTAGTTGACACTGAGCACGAGGTTGAACGTGGGCGAGGCGCAGCCAGGATCTCGCAGGTCATCGATTACATTTTCTATCTCATTTACGCACTGCTGGCTATGAGGTTCCTTTTGGCCTTACTGGCAGCACACAGCACCGCGGGCTTTGTTCAGTTTATCGTCGCCGTGACCAACCCCTTCTACGCTCCGTTTAGAGGCATCGTTAACAGCCCCAGCACGGAGCAGGGAAATACATTGTTGCTGCCAATTGTGGTGGCGATAATCGCTTATGTGATCCTGCATCTCGCGATTAATGGACTGTTGCGATTGCTGGCACATCGCAAGACGCAGATTTAATGCATTTGCGATTGGCGATTGATTAGATCAAAATCGTCTCGAGGCTTTTCGAGAGCTGACTTGGGCCAGGAACATGGCGGGACCAATCGGCAATTGGCAATCGAAAATCGGAAATGTCTTGACAAGTTATCAGACTTCGGGCTCCGCACAACGTAGTGCCGGTGAACCCCGCCAGACCGGGAACGGAGCAACGGTAGCCAGGTGCGCGTGTGTTGCGGGTAAGTCCGGAGTCTGGCCAATTCAATAGTGATGAGTTATGAGTGTTGAGTCATGAGTTCCAGTGCTGCGCGACATGTCTTCTGCGCGCTATGGAACATCGTGAGTCTTACGCTTCCTAACTCATCACTCATGACTCAGCACTCATCACTTTCATGACCTACCAGGTAATCGCACGCAAATGGCGGCCGCAGACTTTTGATGAGGTCACCGGACAAGAGCCCATCACGCGCACGCTGCGCAACGCCATCGAGCACCAGCGGCTGCACCACGCCTATCTTTTTTCCGGCGCACGCGGCGTCGGCAAAACAACTACCGCACGTCTGCTGGCCAAAGCTCTCAATTGCCACAAGTCTGACGGACCAACGCCCACGCCTTGTCGCACTGATGATCCCACCGCCTGCGCTTCCTGCCGGGAAATCTCAGAAAGCCGTTCGATTGACGTGCAGGAGATCGACGCCGCCTCGCACACCGGTATTGATAACGTCCGGGAAACGATAATCGGCTCGATTGGTTTCGCTCCCGCGCGTGACCGCTACAAGATCTTCGTCATTGACGAAGTTCACATGCTCTCCACAAGTTCGTTCAACGCGTTACTGAAAACAATCGAAGAACCGCCGGCGCGCGTGGTTTTCATAATGGCCACTACGGAGCGGCACAAGGTTCCGGAAACGATTCTCTCGCGCTGTCAGCAATTCGAGTTTCGCACGATTGCCACCGCGAAAATTCTCGAACGATTGCGTCTCATTGCCGAAGCGGAAAAGACTTCCATACCTGACGACGCGCTGCGTGAAATTGCGCGCTCGGGAGAAGGTTCGATGCGCGACGCGCAGTCGGCTTTTGATCAGGTAATTAGTTTTGCCGGACCGAAGATCAAGAAGGAAGACGTCGAGCTGGCGCTGGGCGTCGCCGGTGCCGATATTTTGATCAGAGTCGTCAACGGCATTGCTAACCACCACCCGGTCGAGGCGCTCGCCGTTGTTGATGACGTCGTGATGCGTGGTCACGATTTGCGAAACTTCTGCCGCGATCTGCTGGCCCACTTTCGCGATCTACTCGTCACCAAAGTTTCCGGAAGCGACGAGCTGCTGGAGTCAGCTATCTGCGACCGTGATGAGCTGAGCAGACAAGCAGCCCTTTTCTCGGAAGCCGATCTGGTTCGTTTTTTTCACTCGCTGGCGGAAACGGAAACCCTCCTCAAGACGGCAGCGCATCCTCGCTACCAGTTGGAAATCGGACTGGTAAAGCTGATGGAAATGCGGCGTCTGGAGTCTTTGGGCCAACTGCTGGACAGACTTTCCGCGCTCGAGGAATCCGTGCGTACCGGCAAAGCGCCCGCAGCGAGACAGCCAGGAACGAAAACATTGTCGTCCACGGCGTCGCCAATAGCGCCTTCAACCCCGTCAGTCTCCCCGCCACCGTTTTCATCCGCTGGTTCCGTCGCTGCACCAGGAACTACACCAGCCGGTAAAGGCAAATCTGCAACCGCCGGAGGTTCGGCTTCTGCGTCTGTCTCGTTTACTGCAGCGGCTACCGGAACGGCTTTGGAGACGGAAGCAAGCGCGGCATCTGATATTGCGGCGGAGCGAGTTGCCACTGGTCCCGCAGGCGTATCGACGTCAGGTGCGGATCCGCTCGCCGACACTTCCGAAATCGGGCGAATCAAAGCAGCGCTGGAGCAGAGGCGAAAGATGTTTCTGGTGACGGCATTGGAAGGTGCGCGTCACGCCGCGATCGCGGGCAATGAGTTGTGCATCGAGTTTGCGCCCGACACAAGGCACCTGCGCGACACGCTGGCAAAAAGCGACAACGTGAAAATCCTGCGGGAAGTTTGTAAGGAAATCACCGGCAGCGATCTGGGCGTGCGCTTTGTGATTAGCGATGGCGAATCTGCCGCTGTGCCGCCGTCAAAGGAAGACGCGGAACGGAGTGAAAAACAACGCTTGCGCGAAACGGCGGAAAAGGACCCGGTGGTCCAGCAGATGCTGCGGACCTTTCGCGGCGAAATCGTCGACGTGAGACGCACCGAGAAAGAATAGTAGTTACTGCCCGCTCAATGAGCTCTGCAGTTGTGCATTACTCCCGGGCCGTCGATCCTCTTGCGCCGCTCATCCTTAGTCCCTTCCGACCATCCGGGCTTTACATTGTTTTAGAAAGGGTATAAATCAAGACCGGCACCGTGGGCGCCTGTGCCGGTCCTGTGCGCCACGTTCACCCTCGCACGTGGCGCCTTCGCGACACCTTAGTTTCCGTCGAAACAAAAGTGTACGCGGACCGAGGAGCACGCCGCTTTTCGTGCTCCTGCGGCCAGTCAACTGTTGAGCGTTCTCTTTTGCGCGGTCTCTCGTTCTCTGCGCGAGCGGCGGCGGATGGGAGAACGCTCTTTGAGTAATTCCTTGTGCCTTGATTCAATAACGTAAGCCAGAGCCTGATAACTCATTCCCAGTAGCGAGGCGGCGCGGGTCAGACTGCCGTTTGCCTGAGCCAGCGCCTGCCGCACCAGACCGCCTTCAAACTTCAAGACCTCTCGTTGCAAATCGCAGGATCTGTTAAAAATGGCTTCCGTGGCCTCCTCTGCTTTGAGTTCACCGCGCAGTCTGGAGAAAACTTTGCGCGCCGCAGCATTCAGTCTCAACAGAAGATCCGGGCTCTGCGATTTTGTGAGCCATTCACTAGCCCGGTCATAGGCAGCGTATAAAGTTTCAGGCGCAACTTCCTCCAGCTCTTCAATCAAAGTAAGCGCGGCCAGACCGGCTTTATTAAGCGCGCCCACCTGATGCGCAACTTCAATAGCTTTCTGAAAAGTGAATTGCGCGCGTTCGTTCTGCTTGAGTCGAGCCAGTGCAATGCCGTGTGTGATCAGGGCATCGGCGAGGAGACACTGCTGGCCACTCTTTTCTAAGACTTTAACCGCGCCCTTCGCTACGGCTTCTGCTTCTTTGAACTTCTTCTCCGCTAGAAAAACTTGCGCCCGAGTATCGTCGATCTGGGCGATACCGATTTTCTCCTTGACGCTCAACATTAGGCGGCGGGCTTCTTCGAGAGACTTCTGTGCTTCTTTGAATCGTGAGAGCTGACGAAGTATGTTCGCAACATTATTTTTTACATTGGCCCGAAAGACAATATTGTGAGCTCTTTTGAAATGTGCGTCAGCTTCTTCGTATTCTCGGATGGCTCGTTGAAAGTAGTTATTTGTGTTTTGGGCCCCGGCCAGTTTCCGAAGCACCATGGCGAGTTGGTTATGATAGGCCCCTGTAACAGCATGGTTAGTAATCTTTTTGAATAGTGTCCCGTGATCAGTAAGAATTTTTAGCGCGTCGTTGTATCTTGAAGCTGAGCACTCGACGATTGCCAATCTCAGTAGTGCGCGAGCTCTAGTATTGCCTTCGGTGTTCAGTTTTTCGAGCGCCTCATTTAACATGATGCGAGCTTCATCCAACGCACCCTCTCGCCAATAACAATAGGCAAGTTCGACTCGGGCAGAAGCAACTTTTCTTGTGTCGCCAATTGATTCATGAAAAGTAATGCTTTCGCTGATGAAGTTCTTGGCGATCTCCTGTGCCTGTTCCATTCCCTCCTTGCTTCCAATCCATCCCGTCAAGATTCCCACACTGAGCAGCAGTTCTGCAGCAACTGAAGAATGAAGCCCGTTTGTTTCTGGCCGTTCTCCCACTCGACTCCAGAATTGGCCCATTGCTTCGCGGGCTCCTTCGTAATCGCCTTTATCCTTCAGCTCGAGAGCAGTCTGACATCTGACGAGCGCCTCTTCATTGGCTGTAAGGTGGGAAGTATGCAGCTTTGGTGAGGTTATCCTCATGAGAAATCGACCCTTCGAAGTGAGTGTAAGAGAGCTTGCTACGACGCCCGGAATATTAATCGCCTCTTCAACACCTTGCAAGAATTTCCAGATGTTGCTCTATTCTCTCCCGATGTAAGAAACCTTGCATCCTCAAATTTCAAAGGAGAAACACCCATGAAACGCTTCGCAACGGCAGTAGCTCTGGCTTTAGTTTTTTCATCCTCTGCTTTAGCCGGGGACATACCGTGTGGTTCCCCGTCGCCAGCGCCTAACGGAACAACTCAAACAACAAGCTCGACCGCGCCGGGCGATATACCGTCCGTTGGCTCCGCCGAGCAACTATCAAGCACAGCGCTGTCTGCCTTACTGGCGGTGCTGGGCCTGTTGTCTGTTTAGCGCGTCAGACCTGGTAGCTATCTTGTGAGCGTAGCCGTTTAGACTCGACTTACTCCGGTTGGAGTTGCCGCTTTACTACTCTCCAGGTAGCGTCACAACTCAAAATAAAAAAGCCGCCTCACGGCAGCATGGGGTAGTGTGTGTCTCAAACTCGTAGTGCAACCGCAAAAGTATTGCGGCGAACAAAACCTCGTGCCTAATCGTATAGGCTGACAAGGAGGCAATTGCGATGCGCGATCCATTCTTAGCAGGAGTTTTAAGCTTGATCATTCCCGGTGTGGGCCAGCTTTACAATGGCCGCATTCTCGCGGGAATTCTCTGGCTAATCATCACACCCGGTTTTTGGATCGGCACTGGCGGCACGCTCGGTTGGGTCTGCCACGTCATCGCTGCTTACACGGCTTACTCTTACGCGAAAGATCATCCCGTCCGCGTCTAGCGCGCAACCGCTTCCGACTACGACCCGTTTAGAGTCCAACCTTCAGGTTGCTGTTTGTCGCAATCACAACCTAAAGGTTGAACTCAGAACTGCCAGACTTCCATCGCGAGCGCTGCCTCGTGCTATCCTTCCCACATCGCTACGGAAATTCCAAAAGAATCTTCGGCAGTAAAGCCGGCTGAAGGAGCCGCGACTCCGGAAAACCCGCTACGCGCGGGAATGCGGCTCGAGCCTACAGCACCGCCTTGCGCGGTACTTATTTTCGGCGCGACCGGCGACCTCACCAGGCGCAAACTCCTGCCGGCGCTCTATCGTCTCGCGCAACAAGGTCTCGTCCCAAGCGAGTTTGCGATTCTCGGCACTGCCCGGCAGTCAATGAGCGACGATGAATTTCGCTCGCTGATGCAGGCGGCGGTTTCGGAGTTTGGGCCAGACGACGCGCTCGACGAGTCGGCGTGGCAAAGTTTTGCCAAGCGGCTCTTCTATCTTGGAGGTGAGTTCAACGATGCGGCGCTCTATCAGAAGTTAGGAAGCAAACTCGAGGAGATTGATCACCAATACGACTGTCGCGGCAATCGCATTTTTTATCTGGCCACCGCGCCCGATTTCTTTGGAGTAGTCGCCAGGCAATTGGGCGAGGCCAAACTCGCCAGTGCGCCGGCTGGAGCCTGGGCACGGATCATTGTGGAAAAACCGTTCGGCCACGACCTCGAAAGCGCGCGCGCACTCAACGAGGAGTTAGCTTCAGTTTTCGAAGAGAA
>DIYZ01000141.1 GCA_002427845.1 Chloracidobacterium sp. UBA6041
GCTCATCGATCGCGTGCGCTCCAAGCTTCAGGGGCGCGCGCCCGGTCACGAACTGTAGGGATTTCTCCCCGCAGTTGGTCTTTGAACCGGATATAGAGAGTTGAGGAGGATGCGGTGAGAAATGGGCTGCGTCGTTATCTCACAGGTGGGCGAAGCAACAGTCCTGCGGCGTCTCGGCCCGGTTGTTCTGCCCCTTGTCCTGGCGATGCTCGACACTGGGCATTAGCTCTTGCTTGGCCGCGTGGTAGCGCTTCAGCTTGTCTGTGATGATCACACGCGGGACATATCGCAACCCCTTTAATAGCTTGCGGAAGAACTTCTTGGCTGCTTTCTGATCCCTTCGACTCTGGACCAGAATATCCAGCACGTCGCCGTCCTGGTCTGTGCCGCTGTTTTGATGTTTGAAATTCCTGGTGAAGGCTCCAAATCCTGCCGGCTCATTGCTTCTTGTTGCTTCACTATGTCCTCCCCGTGCAATACCCAATCGCGCTATTTAATGAGCCTTTTTGCTTTCTCTCTGATAGAACCAAGCCTTTGTCAGCTCGGCGCAAAATACATAAAGCGCCACAATGACTGCCAGGATGGGCACAAACTTGAGTGGTAGAAGAGTAAACTCAAAGACACGCGCCAGCGGCGTCAGAGGCAACACCAAAGTAAGAGTGGCGACAAGGAAGGTGGCTAGCAGAAGATACTTCCCCGGCCTGCTCTTGAAGAATGGTTTCCTGGTACGCACTACCAGCACGATTAAGGATGCTGAGACGACAGACTCCATAAACCAGCCCGTTCGGAACTGCGCGGGTGTCGCGTGGAGCAACAAAATTAAGACTCCGAAGGTAAGATAGTCAAAAAGCGAACTCACAATCCCAAACACCACCATAAAGCGGCGAATAAAGTGTATGTCCCAACGCCTGGGTTGCTCTATGGCATCGGCGTCAACGCTATCGGCGGCAATCGTCATCTCCGGCAGATCGGTGAGGAGGTTGGTCAGGAGTATTTGCGTGGGCAGCAGCGGTAGGAAGGGCAGAAATAGTGAAGCGCCCGCCATACTGAACATGTTGCCGAAGTTAGCGCTCGTCGCCATGAAGATGTACTTCAGAGTATTGGCGAAAGTTACTCTTCCTTCCCGAACACCCTTTTCCAGCACCGCCAGGTCTTTCTCCAACAGCACAATATCGGCAGCTTCCTTGGCGACATCCACGGCGTTGGCTACAGAAATACCCACATCGGCGGCGTGCAGCGCCGAAGCGTCGTTAATCCCGTCTCCCATATAACCGACAACGTTCCCGGCCTTCTTGAGCGCAAGAATTATGCGCTCCTTCTGGTTCGGCTCAACTTCGGCAAAGACCTGTGCGTTTGCGGCGCGTTGCACCAACGCCACATCGCTGATGTGACGAAGCTCAGCGCCGGTCATGATTTGCGCGTCCACAAGTCCTGCTTGCCGGCTCACATTTGCGGCGACCAGCGCGTTGTCACCCGTGATAAATTTAAGCGAGATGCCGAGATTTCTGAGCCGCCGGAGTGTTTCGACGATGTCCGGTCGGAGCGGGTCAAAGAGAAGTAAAAACCCGACGAAGGTCATCTGAGCTTCGTCTTCTTTGCGAATTGTATTTGCCGCACCGACTTCCCTGTATGCCACCCCCAGAGTACGCAGCCCTTGAGCACTGAACTCCTTAAATTTTTCATTGATTTCCGAGCGCACCTTTTCTAACTCAACTGTTTCAGCAGGTGTTTGAGCGAGTGTACATACCTCAAGGACATTCGAGAGCGCGCCTTTGGTGACGATGAAGTTGTGATTGTCTTTTCGGACAAGCACGCTTAAACGCTTGCGCATGAAATCATAAGGAACTTCACCGACCTTTTGATATTCCGCAGCATCAATCGGTCGGTAAAAAACGATGGCCTCATCAATGGGATTTGCGTAACCTGCCTGAAAGCGTGCATTGAGGTTTGCATACAGAAGCACCGTCGCGTCTTCTTGCCCATCTATGTCAACTGCCGATTGCACCCGCACTGTGCCTTCGGTCAGCGTGCCGGTTTTATCTGAACAGAGCACATTCATGCTCCCGAAATTTTCAATCGCGGAGAGGCGCTTGACGATGACCCTCTCTTTCGCCATGCGTTTCGCGCCGTGCGCGAGGTTGACACTGATGATCGCGGGCAGCAGTTGGGGAGTGACGCCGACGGCTAAGGCGAGGGCAAAGATAAGCGATTCCAGAACCGGCCTTGAGAAAAAGACATTGATGGCGAAGACCGTGATTAACAGAAGGAACGTGACCTCCATCAGGAGGTAGCCGAACTGTCTTATCCCGTGCTCAAACTCAGTTTCCGGTGGCCGCAGCTTCAGGGTTTCTGAAATCTTCCCGAATTCGGTATCTTTGCCAGTCAGTACGACGACCGCTTGTGCCGTGCCGGTGACGACATGGGTCCCCATAAAAAGGACGTTCGTTCTTGCACTGAGCGCAGTCTCACCGGGTAAGACCCCGACCACTTTCTCCACGGGGAACGTCTCCCCTGTAAGACATGCTTCATCGACGAAAAGGTCTTTGGATTCTATGAGGCGGCTGTCACCCGTTATGACATCCCCCGCGCTTAAAAGAATCAGATCGCCTTTCACCACCTGAGCGACGGGAATATCTACGGCAGCGCCATCTCGTCTAACTTTTGCTTTGATCTGGACGGTCTCCAGGAGTTTCTGCACAGCATTGGCGGCGCCACGTTCCTGCCAGAACCCTAGCACACCGCTCACAAATACGATGATGAGGATAATGATGGTGTCTGCGGCCTCAGCGAGGGCGAATGATAAAGTTGCTGCAAAAAGCAGCAGAAGGATGACGGGACTCTTAAACTGAGAGAGAAAAAGCTTGATCTCGTTTGTCTTGACGTGGGCGCCGGTTATTTGAGAGCCGGACTGTAGAAGGTGCTCTGCAGCGTCTTTGCGAGGCAAGCCCTGTAAGGAAGTCCCGAGAGATGACAACAGTTCATCGGCAGGGCTATTCCAGAATATTTGCGACGTTTCGCTTTGGTTAGAGGCTTCCTTTACCTTTTTCATTTGCTGAGCAACTTCAGTAACTTCAGCGCGAACGGATCTATCGGCAACTCAGTTACGAAGTTGCTCGTACGTTGACCACGCAATCTGCCGCTCTTCGTCTGTCGGGATCACCCATATTTGTACGGAGCCGCTATCTTCGCTAATCCGCATTGCGACGCGCCCGTTTGCCGCCCCGTTAAGCTCATCGTCCAGCCGCAATCCGAGAAATCCCAATCCCTGGCAGATGCGGCTGCGCATCGAAGCCGAGTGCTCACCGATACCACCGGTGAAAGCGACCCCGTCTAATCCTTCAAGCGCGGCGGCAAACGCGCCGATATACTTGCGGGCGCGGTAAGCGAAGACCTCAAGAGCCAGTTCCGCGCTCTCATCTCCCTCACGTTCCGCCTGTTCCAAATCACGCACATCTGCGCTCAGCCCTGACAGGCCGCGCAGGCCGCTTTGGTGATTGAGCAGACTGTCCACCTCGCTCGCCGTCATACCCGCTGTGCGAATGAGGTACAGGACCAGTCCGGGATCAACATCGCCGGAACGTGTGCCCATGACCAAGCCTTCCACCGGCGTGAGTCCCATGCTGGTGTCAATGCTCTGACCACCACGCACCGCACAGACGCTCGCGCCGTTTTCCAGGTGACAGGTAATCACCCTGGTGTCCTGTGCGCCCCGCCCCAGATGCTTTATCAACTGTTCGGAGACGTAAGCGTGCGAGATGCCGTGAAATCCGTAGCGACGCAGTTTGTATCGAGCGGATAGTCCGACAGGCAGCGCATAATTATAGGCGACCGGCGGCAGCGTTTGGTGAAACGCGGTGTCGAAAACAGCGACCAGTGGAGTATCCGGCAGCGAACGCCTCAACTCCTCAAGCACTGCCACATCCTCAAGATTATGCAACGGGGCTAAGTCTACTAAAGCGCGGAGTCCGTCAAGCACAGATGACGTGACGCGCGTCGGCTCTACGTAAATGGTGCCACCGTGTACGACGCGACATCCGATAGCATCAATCGTTAAAGGTGCTTGATTGTTCTGACCCGCGTAAGCAAGAAGGTGACGGATAATTTGTTTCACCAGTTGCGCCAGCGTAGTCGCCTCGATTGGCTCAATCACGGGCTGTTGCTTCGCCACAAACATTTTAAGTTCGGATTGTGGGCCTCCTACCGGCTCAATGCTCCCGTTCGCTACCATTGTCGCAGAATCCGGGGTGCTCGGTGCCTTACTCAATGCGGGTAGGTGATACAAGCCAAACTTCAACGTGGCACTCCCGGGATTGAAAACAAGAATATTCACTCCAATGACTTCCTCTGCTACCGATTTATGAGAACGAAGAATGCCACATGTAATTCAGTTTGAAATACAAGTTTCCAGCTTAATATGGCCACGTCCAGTCGCGAATCTCCGGGATGTCATCGCCGTGCTTTCTGATATAACGCTTATGCTCGATCAACCTATCGCGCATCGCCTGTTTCGCGTACGCGCCAATCCGTTCAAGCTTCGGTACGCGCTCGATGGCGTCCATCACGAGATGAAAACGATCCAAATCATTTAGTACAACCATGTCGAAGGGCGTGGTCGTCGTTCCCTCCTCCTTGTACCCGCGTACATGGATATTGCGATGGTTGGTCCTCCGGTAGGTTAAGCGATGAATCAGCCACGGGTAGCCATGAAAGGCGAAGATTACAGGCTTGTCAGTCGTAAAGAGAGAATCGAAATCTTTATCGGAAAGCCCATGTGGGTGCTCGCTTGCAGGTTGCAGTGCCAGTAAATCAACCACGTTAACGACTCTGATCTTTAGTTCCGAGAAATGTTGTCGGAGAATATCTACGGCGGCCAGTGTTTCCAGCGTCGGCACGTCTCCGGCACAGGCCATCACCACGTCCGGCTCTCCCCCTTCGTCGTTGCTGGCCCATTCCCAGATACCCAGCCCGGCGGTGCAATGCTTGACAGCCGCATCCATGTCCAGATACTGCAACGCAGGTTGTTTGCCCGCGACGATGACGTTGACGTAATTGCGGCTCCGTAAACAGTGATCGGTGACGGACAGCAAGGTGTTAGCATCCGGCGGCAAGTACACGCGGACGACCTCGGCCTTCTTGTTGATGACGTGATCTATGAAGCCGGGGTCTTGATGGCTGAAGCCGTTGTGATCCTGTCTCCAAACATGGGAGCTAAGCAAATAGTTTAGTGAGGCGATGGGTCGCCGCCAGGGAATATGGCGCGTCGTCTTCAACCACTTGGCGTGCTGGTTGAACATCGAATCAATGATGTGGATGAACGCCTCGTAACAGCTGAAGAATCCATGACGGCCTGTCAGGAGATAGCCTTCGAGCCAGCCCTGACACAAGTGTTCGCTCAAGACTTCCATCACCCGGCCATCCGGCGAAAGATGGTCGTCAGTCGGCAGGGTCGGCTCGATGAAGACTCGGTTAGTCGCCTCGAAGATCGCGCCGAGTCGGTTTGAAGCGGTTTCGTCCGGCCCCATCACGCGGAAGTTGCGGCTATCCGTGTTGCGCTTCATCACGTCGCGCAAGAATTGTCCCATCACACGAGTCGCTTCCGCGTTGATAGTTCCCGGTTTGGAAATGTCAACGGCGTAGGCGCGAAAATCCGGTAGCTGCAAGTCTTTGAGCAACAGTCCCCCGTTGGCATGCGGGTTCGCTCCCATACGCCGCTCGCCTTTCGGGGCCAGTTCAGCCAACTCCCGAATCAACTTTCCCGTCTCATCAAAGAGTTCTTCGGGTTTGTAGCTGCGCATCCACTCCTCAAGCATCCTCAGGTGTTCAGGCTTTGTTGCTAACTCTGCCAATGGAACCTGATGCGAGCGAAACGAATTCTCAGCCGGCAAACCATCTACAAACTTTGGTCCTGTCCATCCTTTGGGTGAGCGTAAAATGATCATCGGCCATTGCGGGCGATGTGAGAAACCGTTGGTGCGAGCGTCTTGCTGAATCTCTTGAATCCGGGCGATCACAGTATCGAGAGTTGCGGCCATGAACTGATGCATCGTTTCGGGATCGTCGCCCTCGACGAAGTAGGGCTTGTGGCCGTAGCCAATGAACAGACTCGTCAATTCCTCGTCGCTCAACCGCGCCAGCACTGTTGGGTTGGCGATTTTGTAGCCGTTCAAGTGCAGGATGGGCAGGACGCTGCCATCACGAACCGGGTTCAGGAACTTGTTGGAGTGCCAACTGGCGGCGAGCGCGCCGGTCTCGGCCTCACCATCGCCGACGACGCAAGCTGCCAGCAGGTCTGGATCGTCGAAGACAGCGCCGTAAGCGTGCACCAGAGAGTAGCCGAGTTCCCCGCCCTCGTGGATCGAGCCGGGCGTCTCGGGAGCGACGTGGCTGGGGATGCCGCCGGGAAATGAAAACTGGGTGAACAGTTTTTTCATGCCTTCAGCATCTTGAGAGATGTTGGGATAGAACTCACTGTACGTTCCTTCGAGATAAGTGTTGGCGACCAGCCCGGGTCCGCCATGTCCCGGCCCTGCGAGGTAGATGACGTTCAGATCATGCAGCTTGATGAGACGATTGAGGTGGACATAAACGAAGTTGAGGCCCGGTGTCGTGCCCCAATGGCCGAGTAACCTGGGCTTGACGTGTTCGAGTTTGAGCGGCTCACGCAGCAGCGGATTGTCGTACAGGTAAATCTGTCCGACGGAGAGATAATTCGCCGCCCGCCAGTAGGCGTTCATCCGTCGCACTTCTTCTGCAGTTAGTGGTAGTGTTTCTTTCAATTTAGCGACACCAATCTCGGCGTCACTCTTTCTGAAGTTTACTCAAATGTGTTTCGTGTATCGAAGATTAGCGAACCGCAACGGGCTAATAACAAAGCTTGAGCGGCACAGCCTGTTCGTGTCCGCCGCGGCATCCTGTGAGGCGATTCTATCTCGAACCTGTTGCCGCTGCGTATTCCGGCGATTGTGAG
>DIYZ01000250.1 GCA_002427845.1 Chloracidobacterium sp. UBA6041
TCGCGCGCGGTCTTCGCGTACTTTATGGGTTCGTTGATTAACTGAAAATGCCTCTTATCAGAATCAATAACTTACGGGCGCGATTCGGTCATTAACTGAAAAAGGAGTTGGGCATAATGTGAGAAGCTCCTACGATTTTCGTTCATAACTTGAATGTTTCGCACCACCCGTTTTCTACTATTGGTCTGATCGGAAATCTGTAATTTCTGACCGGAAATTGAAGGCAAGTCGGCCCCTAGACAGTCTGGGTAGTCCATGTTATGCTGGCCCTAGATAATCTAGGAGGTATGCGCTGTGGGTAAATCAAAAGCGGGCTTACTGCAGGGGACGCTGGATATGTTGATTCTGAAAGCCCTTTCGCTTGGCGCTCTGCATGGTTACGGAATCGGTCAACGGATTTCCCAAATCTCAGACGACGCGCTCAAGATTGAGGAGGGTTCGCTGTATCCGGGACTTTACCGGCTTGAGCGGCGCGGATGGATCGAATCGGAATGGGACGTCTCTGACAACAATCAGCGCGCGAAGTTCTACAAGCTGACCCGCACGGGTCGGAAACAATTAATCCTCGAGGAGCAGAATTGGGAGCGACTAGCGGGCGCGACCATGAAGGCCCTGCGCGCGAGCTAAGGAGGATCGAAGACTATGTCCAGGATCAAAGCCACAATCCGATTTCTTCATGCCTGGCGACATCCCGATCAGATCGCGCGCGAAGTTGAGGGGGAATTGCGGTTTCATATTGAAATGCGGACAGCCGCCAACATCGAGAGTGGAATGAGGCCAAGCGAAGCACAACTTGCCGCCCGCCAAAGCTTCGGAGACTTCCACCGATTGAAAACCGAGTGTTGTGAAATCAGCCGGAGCCTTCCTTTCGATCCAATGCCCTTAAAAATGGGACTGCACATCGCCCTCGCCGCTTTCGCGGGCGCAGTGGCACTGTGGACGGTCAATGTCCCGCACCACAGCTTCGTCGGCATCTTCCGGCAGTTAGTTGCGATCACTATTTTGACGTGCTTGTTCGTCTTCGTTCGACGGGCAAGATCGAGGCAGCGACGCGCGCGGGACCACATGAGTGACATTTTTATGGCGGAGCGTGAGAGGCCTCGGAAGAATGAATTCTTCGTCAGCGATGCACGCGAGGCGCGCCACATCGTCGCGCATGATGAGCAGGGACGCACACCAGTTGAACGAATGTTCGAGTCTGAATGAGAGCGGTAGCAACCTGATTAGGGTACTGGCAAGCGGCCATCGCGTTGAAAGCCGGTCGCTACTGACTTTGTCGTGAGCACTAACCCATTACTGGTGGAGGCCGACTATGTATGTTCGCATTGGAACTAAAATCATAAACGCTCTTCTTGTGCTGCTATTGAGTGCGAGTTTGGGTAGTGTCTTGACCGCGCAAACAGTTGACGACCTGCCGTTAAGTCCGCGCCTGGCGGCTCTCCAGGAGCGGCTCAAATCTGGTGACCGGGATGCGCTTGATAATTTTTGGAAAGAAATCGACAAACGCGGTGCGCCGATAATTGAACCCGTGGCGGGGAGCGATCGCGACATGCTCGTAGCGATGCTTTGGCGAGCTAAAGAAGAGACGAAAAACGTTTTCGTCTTTCGCCTCGGGGACATCAGCAAGCCAATGGCGCGGCTGCTCGACACTGATTTGTGGTACAAAACATTCCAGCTTCAGAAGGGCGCGCGCTTCATCTATCAATTCGCGGCGAACCTCCCCGACCCGAAAGAGTGGCGAGGCATCACCCGGTTTGCGGGCGCACTCCGGAACGACCCGTTCAATCCGCTCCAGTTCGCCGAGCGTGCTAACGAGCTCAACCCGTATGAAGTGAATTTCGCTTCGGCGGTGGAACTGCCCTCCGCCGAGCCGCAAAGTTGGAGCGTCGTCCGTCCGACAGTTCCTACTGGACGAGTGCAGCGCGACAAATTCACCAGCAAAGTCCTCGGCAACGAACGTCCAATTTGGATTTACACTCCGCACGGCTACGCTGCCGGTAAGAAGCCTTACGGTTTGTTGGTACTTACAGACGGCGGTCTTTACGTGAACACGGCGCGGGTAGCAACTACTCTCGATAACTTGATCGCAGCGGGTCTGATACCGCCGCTCGTCGCGGTGATGGTAGATAATCCTGATCGCGGGCGCGAATTGTCCTGCAATTCAGCGTACGCCGACTTTTTGGCTCAGGAGATTGTTCCCTGGGCGCGCGCTAACTACCACGCGACCGACCGTCCCGAGCAGACAATCATTGGCGGCGCGAGCTTCGGCGGATTGCAGGCGGCTTGCGTAGGGCTCAAGCACGCGGAGGTTTTCGGCAACGTGCTTTCCCAGTCGAGTTCTTTCGCGTGGAAGCCCGATGGCGAAAAGGAGTGGGAATGGCTGAACCGCCAGTTCGCCGCAAGCCCGCGTCTGCCTTTGCGCTTCTCGTTCGAAGCCGGACTGTTGGAAGGGACCTGGTGGTGGCGTGATCTCATGGCACAGCTACCCAATGCGCCGCCTGCTAATTTGATAGAGCCCACACTGCTCGCGACTAACCGTAATCTAAGAGACACGCTGTTGAGCAAAGGATATTCGGTCCACTACACTGAATTTAACGGCAATCATGGTTTCTTAAATTGGCGCGGGACGCTGGCGAGTCACCTGATAGCACTCGTCGGTGTCAAACCTGAGCCGAAGATTTCTGAGCGGGACAGAACGCCCACAGCGCGATCCTCGATTCCGAAGAAAGCGATCGCGATATCTCAAGTCAAAGTCGCTCCCGCTCTGATGCGACAATACGTTGGCAGATATGAACTGGACCCGAAGTTCACGCATGATTTCGTCCTCTACGTAAGCGTCAAGGATGATTCTCTATGGGTCAAGCCTTCATACCTGAGGCCGCGCCAGGTCATGGCCGAATCCGAGTCCAGGTTCTATGACAGCGAGATTCCAGACCTGCACCTCGCCTTCATCAAAGACGAAAGAGGCAACGTCACTGGTCTCATTCTAAACACTGGACAGGGAGACATGCTGGTCAAAAAGATGCCGCCGCCAGTGCCCAGTCTCACCGGCAATACGACTTTTACTTTGGCAGGACACACCGACGCGGAGGCCGTGGCCATCTACGGATCCTTCAACAATTGGATCCAGACTAAGAATTACTGCGCGAAAGAAAGTGGCGGGTGGGTCTGTCTCATTGATTTGGCGCCGGGCAAGTACACTTACAGATTCCTGGTAGATGGTGTAGGGCTGAACGATCCAGCCAACTCCGCCACCGAAGATGACGGGAACGGCCACATGGATTCGGTAATCGTCATCAAACCGAAATAAACTTCCAGACTCCTTCGCATTCATTGCCTACCTGCCAGGGAAAGAATTCTCGAGGCCCACTCCTGAAATTAATTTCTTATCAATCCGTTTTTGACAACATAGAAATGAATACCAAAACCTCCTAACGTGACTCAGTGATTGCGCGTGCAGCTGCACCCTTATGTCAATTCGAACTCGGAGCATGTCTACCGCCTAAAGGTAGAAATTCACTTTATGACCAATGCAGCGGCATAGTTATGACCGACAGATTTCACTTTATGACCGACGAAATTCATTTTATGACCGAACCCACATACTTGCCGCATGGCGCGCGGCC
>DIYZ01000254.1:0-4761 GCA_002427845.1 Chloracidobacterium sp. UBA6041
TCATTTCAGGGGTGCACTACAGCCCTGAATGTATTCTATCCTAGAGCTATAGGAAGTCTCGGTCTCGTATTTATACCCGCCTGTGGTATCTAGAGAAAGACGAACTTCTTTGGTAGCTAAAGAAAATATTTCTTTGAATATTCCATTAACTCTATCTATAAAATCTACCGGCACCCCCTCTCCCAAATTATTGGTCCAATACCCAGAGAACATCAGGGCGTATCGGTCCTTACCGATTTTAACCAGACTAGCTTTAGGTGGGTTGCCAGATTCTCCATAGCTACCAATATCTTTCTGACCGAGTTCCAACTTCCATATAACGCCATGTTGAGAAAAGACGGCCATGCCTATCTTTACGCTACAGGTATGGCAATCACCGAAGTTGTCTTCTCCCCTCGGTTCTTCGTCCTCGTTTTGTGCTTCCCCGTTCACATACCCAGTGACAAGAATAAACTTATTCGTATCGTTTTCTCGGAAGGGCTTGTTAAAAATCGGAATCGCTTCGAACGGGTGATAATCAGCGTCTGGTTCATCCCATTTAGCCTCACCCATCCACTTCGAATAGTGTTTTGTGGTACTGTAATTTCCGTAGAGGATAGACATCGCACGCGCAACATTCATCTCTCTGTTTTCTATTTCATAGGTCTTACCCTGATAAGTGACCTTTCCAGATATGAGATACTCTTTGGCGTGGTTTTTAGCATCAAGTTGAAGCCCAAAGGTGGCTATCTTTTCTGCATGCGAGAAATTCTCTTTTAGTTGTTTGGCTTCAACGCGAGGAACGAATATCGATTCTTGATTCTCCGGTCGGAGTATTAATGGGAATACTTGTTTATCAGCATCATAGACGGAGCGTGTCATTTGCTTCACACCGGCATCCTGTCATGCAGCTCTGACCCCCGCCGCTCAAAGCGGACACTTCATGTGTTAACTACACCGGACATTTCATGTGCTAACGACATAGGCAATTCGTCGGCAATCGAAGGCCCTATTTGCCTCACGTAAAAACCCACTCGAAACGTGAAGGCTTGACAACTCTTTCAAACGGTAATAGAGTGCCGCCATTCCACATGATCGTCCGGTTATGACTGTTGTCTCGCCCGTGGGTTTTTCAATCATACAAGGGGAGAACAACGCAGCCACCTCCCTTCGATCTGGGCCGAGCGTCTTATAGCTTGACCTGAGACGACTCCAGCCAACCACAGAAACATGGAAGAAAGTGCGGCTTCCTAAACCCGGCAAGCGCAAACGCGCACGCGTATACGCCGTTGGTCCGATTCTTACCGCGAATACTACCTTCGAGAGACACAAATAATGAAAGGATGAGAAACATGAAAATCAAAAAACGATGGCTCTTGGGCATCGGGGTCATACTGTTGTGGATTACAGCCACAACTCCAGTTGCCAGGGGCCAAGCCCAGCATTTTCGATGGGATATTATTAGCGCGAACTTCTCTACAGGCACACTTTCCGCTGGCGGGATTGCCTCGGCGAGGGCCAACGATTGCTCGAAGATCACGCTCACCGGTTCCGGAACGTTCGTCGCGCCCGCAGGCGGCGGTGGGACTTCCAGCGCCGTCACGGGCGGGGGGACTTGGGAGACCTTCAGTGGTTCGTCTCCGTGCCCCTGTAACTCCACCGCTACTGGAACCACCACCGGCAGCGGTACGTACGAGGTCACGGGACTTGTGAGATGGGATCTGGCTCCAGGCACGCCACCGTTGCCAAATGACAACATTGGCAATCCTGCCGATAACCGTGCGGGCCTCGCAGTGTTCAGGATTCTGTACAACGATGGAAGCCGCGGAATCCTTGTCGTAAGCTGTCACCTGGTGAACACTCCTGACAGTGTGTTTGAAGGAATCACGGCATCGAAGGGTTTTGTGGATTACTGGAATCGCCAGGCGCCGCCAGCGCCTCCCGGAAATGAGAACCGCACAACCTTCCATGTTCAGTAAGAACCGCTGTCACCAAGCTAGATTTTGGGACAGATAGGTCCAGGACCTGGCGACCGGCCTTGTCCGGTCGTCGGGGTCCCACGAGTGGGCTTTCAGTCTTCAATCCGATTAACGAGCACAGAGACTGAGGTACAAACCTACACAATAGGACGCTGGTACGGTTTGGATTCAGCTCGGGCTCTGAGGCTCAAGTGGACCGCCCCGCGGGGCTTCCATTCACGTTGCCGCTTGTCCTCTGCTGAAGGAGAAAGCCTTTTACACAATAACGGGAAGACACAAAAATGCGGCGAGGAGGTGAAAGAAAATGAAAGATCGTCTGAAAATCATCGGGGCGCTGTTAATACTCGCGGTGTTAGTTGGCAGCCTTTGGGTAGTAAATGCCACGGATAATCGCCAGGTATCGGTGGTAGGCGCTGGAAGAATCGGGAATCCCATCCCGGGCGCAACGATTCCGTCGTTATCTGATTTTGGCTTTGCTGTTAGTGATGATAAAGGCACGTTTGTCTGCAGTATGGCGGGACCAGAGACAGGCGGGTTTGCCGGATTCCGGGTCATGACGGTTGAAGGTCCAGTCACGCCCGGAACCCTCCAGGTAAACGGACGGGAGATTAGGTTTTCCGGGCAAGCGACTATCGTCTTGATCCCGCTTGGCGGAGCAGGCCAAACTGTCCTGGATAATGTTCCCTATGCAATCATCGCGCGCACCGGCAAGGAGAACCGTGCTCAAATGATTCTCCAGATTCCTGCCTTTACGCAAGCACTTGGCGGCGATACGGGCGGCATCGTCTCGCAGGGCGAGATCAGGAAGACAGGAGAAGATTAGCGCAACTCTGGGAGACTTCTGAAGTCGCAATGAGCTTGACGCTTGGCGCTTGTTTCTTGGTGCGGCTTGGTTCAGCTTCTGATCTGATCCAGCGAGCATCGGAGATTGGACGCGAGCGCAACGGCGTCTTTTTCACGCCAAGTCCCTAAAGCATAGTTGACTCTGGTACTGAACCACCCGCGAAACTCCGGTCTCGCGGGTGGTCTTAACCTTCGGCAAATTATTGGTTAGTTCGATGGAAGTTTTGAGGTGGGCTGATCGCTTCTCAACGGCCTGAACAAGAGTGCCCTGCTTTTCGCTCGCAGAATGATAGGACGCTGTACATCATACTTCGATCAAAAAACCGAATGAGCCAAAAGCTCCGCCCCTTTATTTCCAGTAGACGGCGCTTGCTAAGGTAACCCGCACTGTTGACTTCGATACGCGAAGGAGTCCGCTATGAGAACAATGATTCTAAGGTCTCTAACAGTAGTTCTATTAATCACGTGCTTCTGTGTTGTCAGAAGCAGGTTCGTCACGGCGCAGAGTTCTCCACCTCTTATTGGAGAGCGGCCAGCGCTGCAAAAGCATGTCAATCAAGCCGACATCGAGAATGGCGCAATCGAATTCAAGGAGTTACTAGAAATAGGTGAATCCATCTTTGCGGCCCGCTGGACTAAGCTTGATGGCCAAGGCCGACCTGCTGCCACTGGTAACGGAGCGCCAACTAAGCGTGATCCCTTACACGACCCCGGCTTCATTCGCACCTCCGGGACTGACTCCACATCCTGCGCGGATTGCCACAACCAGCCGACTATCGGCGGGGCCGGGGGATTTGTGGCTAATGTATTTGTGCTCGCGCAGAACCTTGACCCGGTGACTGATTCCGTTTCTGCCGAGTTCTCGAATGAGCGCAATACACTCGGCATGAACGGCTCAGGCGCAATCGAAATGCTGGCTCGTGAGATGACGGCGGATCTGCTCGCGATACGGGCTGCCGCGATAGCGGAAGCAAAAAGCTCCGGAGGGAATATAACAAAGCGTCTCGATACCAAAGGCGTGAATTTCGGCCAGATCACGGCGAACCCGAATAGCACTGTTGATACCTCAAAGGTCGAAGGTGTTGATACCAACCTGATCATCAAGCCCTTCCATCAGAAGGGCGTGGTTAACTCGGTGCGAGTCTTCACGGTCAATGCTTTCAATCACCATCACGGTATGGAGGCTGTCGAACGATTTGGCATAGGTCAGAAGGATAGCAAAGGAAACATAATTACGACGAACGATTTTGATGAAGATGGAGTGCCGGATGAGTTAACCGTGGGAGATATAACGGCGGCAACTATTTTTCAGGTAGCAATGAATATTCCCGGACGAGTGATTCCAGAAAATGCTGCTGCCCGTCGTGCGGCCCGACGCGGTGAGACGCGATTTGAAGAGATTGGCTGTACAGATTGCCACAAGCCCGCGCTGGCTCTAAATAATCGCTTTTTTAGCGAGCCGAACCCTTTCAACCCACCGGGCAATCTGCGGATTCAGGATGTTCAGCACCCGTACGCATTTGACTTAACTCAGGATATTCCGAAGCCACGACTTGAGCGCTCAGAAAATGGCGGTGCAATCGTCCCTGCTTATACAGATCTGAAGCGACATGTGATCTGTGATGATATTGATCCATTCTTCCGCAACGAACGGATTGTGCAAGCCGGCGTGCCGATTGACCAATTCATAACGCGTAAGCTCTGGGATGTAGGCAATACGGCGCCTTATGGTCACAGAGGCGACCTGACTACTATAACTGAGGCAATTCTGCACCACGGCGGTGAAGCCCGCCTATCTCGCGAGCGATTCGCTGTCCTAAGCAAAGACCAACAGGGTGAGATAATCGAGTTTCTCAAGCAACTTCAGATATTGCCCAACGGCACGCCGAATGAAGTAACCGAAGATGAGTTGCGCCGATTGCTGAAGAGTCAAAAGAGTGTAAGAGCTTTGTCCATTTTG
>DIYZ01000254.1:5000-6929 GCA_002427845.1 Chloracidobacterium sp. UBA6041
GTCGCGTCGCTGGAATAGCGCGGATTCATTGCGTCCAAGTGTTGCCGCATCGCAAACAGATCCAACTTCTACGCCATAGGTCTAATGCCGCTTCGTAGGCAGGCTTTTGTTTGACTTGCTCGGACTTTTCAACCCATAGTATTCCAGCTATTAGAAGAAATCCTAAAAGCATTCCCGCTTGACCTTGACCACAAATAAAAAAGCGCAAGTAGACCCACCAAGATCAATCGAAGATTGTTAATGCCTGTTTTTTTGGCGGAGCAACTCCTGGACAGCGGCGAGTCCGACTCATCAAAACACTGACGGCTTGTGCGTTGAACTAACAACCATAATGTGCTGCGCTAGACCAACGATGCAGACACTTACTACATTTTTTACTACAGTCACTTTTCTGTGTTTGGTTCGAGCGCCTGTAAGTTGTTGAGTAGATTGGAGGCGGCGATCGGAATCGAACCGATGAATAAAGGTTTTGCAGAAATTTACCAGTATGGTTCACAGAGGACCATGGACGTGTAAGCACGTACATAGAGTGCAGCTTAGATTTTTTCGTGTTCTTCCTTGGCCTTCTGTGAATGCAGGTGTTTACTACATTTTTTACTACAGTGGCACATATACGCGCCTAAGCCCCTCACCGAAATCCGTCGTAGACTCTAGCCCGATTTAGCGTAATGCGGATAAGATGAACGAGTTCCATCTGAAGCGCTCCAGTGAATTACCCTCAGACATAACCTTCTTATGCCCATTGATGAGGGCACTCGACTTGGTCGGTACGAAATCCGCTCAAAGATTGGCGCGGGCGGGATGGGCGAGGTGTATCTAGCTGAGGATACGCGACTGCATCGTAAGGTCGCGCTGAAAATTCTGCCTGCCGAAGTCGCTGCTAATAAAGATCGCATGCGCAGATTTAATCAAGAGGCGACCGCAGCCGCCGCGCTCAATCATCCAAACATCGCGCATATCTACGAGATTAGCGAAGCCGGCGGTGTGAATTTCATCGCGATGGAATTCATCGATGGTCAGACGCTGCGCGAATGCATTCACAGCGGGCAAACTGAGCTGAAAAAACTCTTGCGCTATTTGCAGCACGTGGCCGAAGGTCTGGCCAAAGCTCATGCGGCCGGCATCGTGCATCGAGATTTGAAACCCGACAACATCATGATCACGCGCGACGGCCACGCGAAGATTCTCGACTTCGGTCTCGCAAAACTCATCGAGGACCGTCAAGCGGGGCCCATAGGCAAAGCCAGCAGTGAACTTGCCACCGCGATCCTGCCGCAACACTCAACACCCGGCATGATCCTCGGCACAGTCGGCTACATGTCACCCGAACAAGCGCAGGGCAAAACCAATCAGATCGATCATCGCTCGGATATCTTTTCGTTCGGCTGCATTTTGTATGAAGCAGCCACAGGGCGGAAGGCCTTTGAGGGCAAAGACGTGCTTGATTCTCTGCACAAGATCGTGCACGCGCCCACACCCCGGATTAGAGATTTCAACGCTGACGCACCCGATGAACTACAGCGCCTCGTGCGCCGCTGCCTGACGAAGGATGCGGAAGATCGCTATCAAACGATCAAAGACGTGGCGATTGAACTGAAAGAGTTGCGACGCGAGCTGGAAGGAGCCGGCATTGATAGAACCGTACCGCCGTCAACTGGTAGCGAAGCTACGAGGTCATCAGGCGCGGAAGCCACACAAAGCCAAACCCTTGGTGCCACGGGGAGCACGCCTCCGGCTTTACTCTCGATACGCGCCTCAAGCGCCGAATACGTCGCCTCTGCAATCAAGCAGCACAAACTCGGCGCCGCTCTCGTATTGGCGGTTTTGCTCCTGGCTATCGGCATCGGTTATTGGTTTTTCGTTCATCGCTCCTCGAACCTGACGACGATTGATTCAATCGCCGTCATGCCTTTTGAGAATGTGACGCAT
>DIYZ01000254.1:7084-8120 GCA_002427845.1 Chloracidobacterium sp. UBA6041
CGCAAGGCTGCGGACATCTTCGCCGTTCAGGATGAGATTGCGCGGCAGGTTACGGATGCACTGCGGGTGCGTCTGACCGGCGCGCAACAGGAGCAAGTCACTAAGCGTTATACGGAAAACACGGAGGCTTACCGGCTTTATCTTCAGGGACGCTATTACTTGAACCAGGGTTCTGAAGAAGACCTCAACCGCGCGATTCCGTTGTTCGATCAGGCGATTGCCTTAGACTCGCGTTACGCTCTCGCCTACGCCGCGCGAGGCGAGTGTTTCTTTAACATGGGCGACATAACTTTGCCGATGAGCGAAGCGATGCCGAAAGCCAAGCATGAAGCTATGGCGGCATTAAGCATGGACGATAAACTGGTTGAAGCTCGCACCACTCTCGCAAACATTGAGTTTCAGTACGATTGGAATTTCGCCCGCGCGGAAGAGGATTTCAAGCAGGTTATCGCGTTGAATCCGAATTATGCTGAAGCACATCATCAATATGGCGCCTATTATCTCGCGCTGACGGGCAAACCAATGGAGGGCTCGGCGGAGATGAAAGTGGCGCAACAGCTTGACCCCGTGAATCCGGGCATCAATGTTGATCTCAGCCTGCCCTATTTTCTCGCGCGGCAGTACGACCAATCAATCGCGCAGGCGCACAAGGCCGTGGAGATGTTTCCGAGTTTCTTCCTGCCGCACATGGCGCTCGGCGGAGCTTTAGTCGAGAAGGGAGATTTCTCAGCGGGCATTGAAGAATTAGAGAAAGCCAAAACGATGGAGCCGACACCGCTTGTCATCGGCCAGCTTGGCTATGCTTACGCGAAATCGGGGCGCAAAGACGAAGCGCGTAAATTGCTGACCGAACTCAAAGAGCTAGCAAAACGTCGCTACGTAGCGTCCTTCTGGATCGCCATGATCTATGTCGGCTTGGACGAAAAAGATGAGGCGTTCGCCTGGCTTGAGAAAGCATACCAAGAGCGTTCGTGGTGGCTGGTCTGGATTAAGATGGATCCGAAGGTGGACAGCTTGCGCTCCGATCCGCGCTTTA
>DIYZ01000139.1 GCA_002427845.1 Chloracidobacterium sp. UBA6041
TATCACTTCTGCCAGATCACGGTTTACCGTAGCCGAGTTGTGAAGAGATAGCTGCGGCGGTCTTTTTCACCGTTCTTGCCAGGCCTTGCACGCGATCCATTGAGATTTGGGCTGTTGTGCCCGACACGCTTATTGCCGCCACAACTCTTTCACTGTCGTCAAACACTGGCGCCCCGATGCAACGCAATCCGATCTCATCTTCCTCATCATCAAGGGTATAGCCTAACTCTCTGATCCGGGAAAACTCTTGCTTCAATCTGTTTATTGACACTATGCTCTTGTGATTGTGCTTGGCCAGACCCTTGGATTTGATCTCCCGCTGGAATTCATCTTCCGGGAGAAACGCGATCAGCGCTTTGCCCTACCCCGGTGCAGTTAACGTCCATTCTTCGGCCAATCCAGGTCGCCAGTTGAATCATCCCCAGAGGCTGAATCTTCTCAATAATGACGGCTTCATTACGCTCTAGTATCGCCATATGCACGGTGAGTTCCGTCTTCCGCATTAGCGCTTCCAAAAACGGCTTTGCTTCTTCACGTAACTCGAGGCTCTCAATAGCGGTTCTACTGAGACTCACGAGTTTCAAGCCAAAGTGATACTTCCTGGTTTGACTGTTTCTCCGCAGGTACCCCCTGCGCTCCAGCGTTGTAAGGATCAGGTGAATCGAGCTCTTCGGGAGCGCGAGATGGCGGCTGACTTCGGAGATGGAGAAACCTTTTTTGGATTGAGTGAGGAGCTCAAGCACGGTGAGCGCGCGCTCGACCGAGGGTACAGAATCGGCCCTGGAAGCGGTCATAGGTACTGTCCTTTAGCCACCACAGTTCTGAAACCAATTGTCCTCAAAGTGTCTAATCGTTTGGTTTTGAATTGAAGGATGTCGCCGTGATCAGTCTTCAAGAAGTACATTGGCCCATATTTTCAGCGGCAGATGGCGTGGAGCGTCCTTCTTCCAAGAAAGTGTTCAGCATAATGGACGCCTCCCTAAAACTGTAGCAGAAACTGCTTGACTGCGCAATGCGTCACCATAGAATGCAGACACGTATTCGAAAGCTGGCATCCAGCAAGTGCTCGCCCAGCAATCGCACAAACGCGAACGTGGTTTGAAACGCCCCTACCTTGGGCCAATAACACATGCGACTGATTACATTCAGATCAAAGTTCGCCGAAACCAAGAGTGCTCCGCGTGTCGGTTGCCTCTTAACTGACAATTTGATCCTGGATTTCTGCGAAGCGCTAAGCGCCCACGAGAAAAATCTGGAAGTCCCAGCGGATCCAATTTCTTGGTTTGATCTGGATGGACCGTGGCTGTCGGCATTGAGAACCCTGCAGGATAGAATCTGGCAGGACTTTGAACGACCCGGTGGTACGCGCAAAGCATTAGTCCACCGGGATCAAGTTCAGTTGTTAGCTCCCGTCTTACGTCCTGGCAAACTCATTTGCGTCGGACTCAACTACCGCGACCATGCGGCCGAAAGCAATATGCCCATCCCCGAAAGCCCTGTGATCTTCTCGAAATTCACAACTGCGGTCGTTGGCTCGGACCAGCCGGTCCTTTTGCCGACGACAAGCAACAAAGTCGATTATGAGGCTGAACTCGCTGTGGTCATCGGAAGGCGCGCCAAGCATGTCCAGCGTGAACAAGCACTCGATTACGTTCTCGGATACACCTGTTTCAATGACATAAGTGCGCGGGATTTTCAATTTGCGGATGGACAGTGGCAGAGGGGAAAATCCTGCGACACCTTCGCGCCTATGGGACCCTACATTGCGACGTCAGATGAGATCCGCGGCCCTCACAATCTCTCAATCAAGCTGCGGTTGAACGGACAGACTATGCAGGACTCGAACACCGATCAATTGATCTTCGGTGTTCCCGAACTGATTGCTTTCCTATCGGAGACTATAACGCTTGAGCCTGGCGATGTGATCGCCACGGGTACGCCACCCGGCGTAGGCTTTGCCCGTAATCCACCAGTCTTTCTAAAGCGAGGAGACCGTATGGAGGTAGAGATCGACGGGCTCGGTGCGCTTGTTAACACGGTCACCCACTCTTAGACAGACACGCTCCGCTCTCCTTCCCAAGCAATGAAGTCTTTAACACATAGGGATCAGAAATTGGTGGCGGAGCTGCGCGCCCACATCCGGGGCGAAGTTGAATTCGACAACGGGAGCCGCGCCCTGTATTCAACTGACGCCTCTAACTATCGGCAGACACCCGTCGGTGTCGTCCTTAAGACTGGTTTTACAAACGGGGACCACCCAATGAAGGTAGACCTCAAGTGATCCTCTGGCCTGACTCTTTCAAAAACCACTTCCGTCCGTAGATTGCTCAGGCGGCGGTTGATGTTCTTGAGGCGGTCGGATATCAGGTTCGAATTCCGGAGTTAGCTTTGTGCTGCGGTCGACCCCTCTATGATTGGGGGATGCTTGACCTAGCCAAGCACCAGTTGCGACAGATCGTTAGCCTGAACTGCCTTTCAGAAGTCATCGAGATATCCGGCACAAACGTGGTTTACGCAATGAAGAACGCCCTACTACCGGATGGTAAGCCAACGAGTAAACGGTTTTCGGCTCCGCCAGAGAATATGGTTCATGCGAGCGGCTAAACCTGCACTCTAGTTGAGTGGATATCACCGTACTGTTCGTCATTGGACAGGTAAAGCTCTCCCCACACTACGATCAGCGTGTCATCATTCAGCGCGGTGACAGATGGATAGCTAACCTCGCGGGCCCACGCGACACTGTCTTTATCTGGCACGGGCACCTCCGCTATTACGGTCGGATCACCCCAGCTTTTTCCCCCGTCCGCAGAGATGCGCATCGTTAGAGGGGTCCGTACCGTCTTAGAAGGGTTGTGCGTCAGCAGAATCCGGCCGTCTTTCAGTCGAAAGAGGTTGTGGGATGATTGAACAGCAACAATCTGCGTCTTTTCTGCAGGGGACCATGTTTCGCCTTTGTCCTTAGAGAATGCTTGCCACAAAAAGCCGTCACCGGTTCGCAGCACCATCATGATCTCGCCGGTTAGCAGTTCTGCACATGACGGCTCGTGCGCAACCGTGGAGGTTTTGACCTCTCCATAACGCTTCCACGTCCTGCCTCTATCAGTCGATTTTAGTACTCCGGCCACCGGATTAAGATATCCGTGGATTGGCAGAATCAACTCGCCTGTCGAGAGCTTAATTCCATTACTGCGGCAACCAGCTCCTGCTTTCTCGTAAATCACTTCAGGCTTCGACCAAGTGTGACCTGAATCGTCACTGTATCTTTGATACACTTTGAAGGAGGTGACTCCCACTTCATTCTTCTCATCCTTGACGCCAGGATAACGATTCCACCTGCCCACTGAGAAACAGAACCAAGTTCTCTTACCATCAGCGATAAAGGCCGGGTCAAAATCAGATGTCCGAGGAAAGTCTTGAAACACCTTTGCCGGCGTCCATGTCTTCCCCTTATCGGAGGAGTATGAGGCCAGGATCACCTGATGAACTGATGCTTCGAATGGACCTGAGAACCAGGCTGCGAGTAATCGTCCATCAGGTAAAGCAACGACGCTGGCGGCGTGATTAAAGCCATATAGATTTTTTAAATCATAAGGATCAGATGAAGGATGAGAGAAAACAATAGATTGTTGAAGGATCTTTATCTTTGAATCTTGCACGGGTTGCATGGATTTCCACTCGGCCGGAAAACCAAAGACGATTGAGCGGCCGAGTATGGAAAAGGATAAGCCGACGCTGGTCAATCCAACTAATAAATTGCGGCGACCTATGACTGTGCGTTTAGACATTTTTCAACTCGAAAGAAGTTTGTGCGTATTCCGGCCCATCGTGA
>DIYZ01000084.1:0-12294 GCA_002427845.1 Chloracidobacterium sp. UBA6041
AGATCAAGAAATAAGAAGTACAAGCTCCGGGAAGTTTTTCAGATTCGCGTAATCCGCGTTAATCAGCGGCTAATACCGAGAGCTAGCCAAACAATCTTGGCAAACGCTGCCGCCAATCTTTGGGCAACAGAATTTCCATCGCATCATCTACTGTAATGATGCCCAGAATCTCGCCCGCCTCATCCATGACGGGCAAGGCAAGGAGGTTATACTCCGCGATCCTTTGCGCCACTTCGTTTGCCGCTTCGTCCGGGTGCGCTGTTTGAAATTCCGTGCGCATCACTTCCGCAAGTGGCGCCGAAGGGTCAGCCAAAATCAAACTGCGCAGCGCGATCACGCCCACCAATTTCCACGCGCCTTCACCTTCAACCACGTAGAGGTAATAGATCATGTTGGGCGTTTCCGCCATTTCGCGTAAACGCGCCAGCGCTTCACCCACGGTCAACTCTCGCGGCAGCGTAACAAACTCAGTGGTCATCAGACCGCCGGCCGTGTCGTCTTCGTAGGGCAGTAATTCGGCGACGTCAGCCTGCTCATCGTCATCCATCAGCCCGAGTAATTCTTCCGCTTTTTCTTCCGGCAGGTCGCCGAGAACGTCGGCTGCTTCGTCAGGCGACATCCATTCAAGAATGTCGGCCGCCCGTTCCTCATCCATGTCGCCGAGAATTCTGACCTGTCTTTCAGCGGGCATTTCTTCCAAAGTTTCGGCGGCCGTTTCATCATCGAGCGACTCGACAACTTCCGAGCCGTGGTGATAGGAGAGCGCTTCGGCCAGCCTGGCAATTTCCACTGGATGAAGACGCGCAAGTTTGCCGCTTGAAGACTTGAGCTGGACCGTCGCCGCATCCGTGGCGAGATAACCAACATCCGCCCAATCGAGAACCTCGACCGGTTTTCGCGTGCCCATCAATCCGGCGGGTGCAAGCCGTCTCCAAAGTCCCTGCAAGCTAACGTCGGCTCCAGTCACGCGCCAATCTCCCGCGGCTTCGATCAGTTGCACATCATTCACGCGCACAACGCGTTTACCATCAACATCGATGAGTTGCTTATCGAGCACGTCGCGAGCAAGCAGGACTTCGCCATCGCGGCGGACAAACGGGCGCAGATTCAGTTTGTCTGAATTGAGTCGCACACCGTGTTCGTTAAGTTCAGTGATGCGCCAACGCGAAAGAAAAAAATCGCGCCGTCCAAAGCGCGCCACCAGGCCGGTGACAGGCGGATGGTCGTCTTCGCCAAGACGCACAATGACATCCTTGACGGTTGCCACACGCTCGCCTTCGAGATCGCGTATCGGGCGACCCAACACTTGCGACAGATAAAGCATTATTGATTCACCTGCGGGTACTAACTTCGCGGCCGAATCATAGCATGAGGCGTTTCGGACAACAGCAGGATCCATCCTGGTAGCAGCGCTTCCCAGGGTGGCGCGCGAAACGCGCTTACCCCGGGGCTAATATATCGAACGCCTTCAGCGTTCTTCGGTACGTTAATTAATGCTGCTCGCTTCGAAGCCGCGCCAATTTACTGATTGCCGACTCCAGCGCGCGATCACGACCCGAATAGAGATCGCTTCGCTCCAGTGCGATTGTTTCATCGGGCTTTTGCCCGTGTCCCTCCAGACGATCGCCGGTGGCGGTTTGATAATCAAGCTCGCTGATATCGAGTAAACCACCGTCGGGCAACTCGTGGCGCGTGCGAATCGCCAGAACGCAGCCGCAGGTTTCGCTGCCGATGATCGTCGCGCGTTTGGCAGTCTTCATTGCGGCGGTGAAGATCTCTGCGGCGCTGGAAGTCCGTTCGCTTGTGAGGACAATCAAGGGAAGTTCTGTTTGGGGAATTCTCTCGGGCAGCAGTGGAGACCTCGAACGAGTGGAGATCGTGAAACTGACACCCGAGCGATCGGTAAACTGGCCCAAACTGAATCCTGCGCCAAGGAAAGCTGACGCGACATCGGCCATCGCCTCCGCATCGCCGCCGCCGTTTGCACGCAGGTCAACAATGACGCCGCGAATGCCTTTCAGTTTATCGTTCAAATAGTTGGCGAAATTTGCCGCAGTCAGATTTGTGAAAGCATCCATTTCAACGACGGCGTATTGGCCTTTTACTTTACGAACCCGAAGTTGGAGTTCGCGCTGTTGCCAGTAGCGCCGAAATTGGCCTGACCTTTCGCTACCGTCCTTTCCAGTCCAACCAACTTCAACAGCGGTTTCCGATGGACCATCCAGCAACCGGGCAAAAGCTCGCATACGAGAGGCCGCGCTAACCTCTGGGCCGCGATTAGCCAGCGCGTTGTTAATCAGGACTGATGCCGCCGCGCCATCAACTGTTTCAATTACATCGCCCGTACGAATGCCTGCACNNGGCGGCGTCAGATGTGTATAAGAGACAGCGATTAGCCAGCGCGTTGTTAATCAGGACTGATGCCGCCGCGCCATCAACTGTTTCAATTACATCGCCCGTACGAATGCCTGCACGTTGCGGTGCGGAACCGCGTTCTACCTGAACAACGGTTGGCAGCCCGCCAACGTCTCTTACCGTTATTCCAATAGTCACGAAACGTGGCCGCCACCAATCAAACTTTTCTTCGGGCCCAAAGACGCGAGTATGCGGATCGTTTAAGGAAGCGATCATTCTGCGCAGCACTGCGTACAGCTCCTGTCCGGAGTTTGCCTCAGCGGCTCGTGGGCGAAACGCTGCGCGCTGCGCTTCCCAATCCAGACCATGAAAACTACGATCGTAGTAGCGCAGATTAATCGCGGACCACACATCGTCGAAGACGGCCAGACGACCTTCGCGCGTGGCAGTGGAAATAACTGATTCCGCGCGTGCAGAGGACGAAAGCGGGACAGGGGAAAAGGCGAAAGGGTAAAACGACAGCGCTACAACAAGAGCGAGCACTCGCAGCACGGTTGTTCTTTTCCTCCCTTTACCCATTACCCGTTACCCATTTCACCATCTCTTATCGTGGCGGCTTGCGGAAGTTGTAGCGCAGCAAAACACGGATTGGAATTGCAACTCCGTTGCGCAGCGCGGGGAAAAAATGTAACTGCCGCACTGTGTTTACCGTTGCCTCGTCCAGGCCAAATCCTGCCCATCGCGCAACGATGACGCGCGTCACTTCGCCGCTCTCGTCAAGATCCACAAGAACATCGACGATTGCCTCAGCTTCTGCATGCGCCGCGGTGTCAGGATAAGCAGGTGTCAAACGACGATAGGGACGCGGCAACCGGAGTCCCTCGGCTTCGGCGAGTTTGTCGTCTTCTGGCGCTTCTTCAATGATTGGGATTTGCGGGTCGATAGGCGCTGCGCGTTCACTGCGTTCATCTTCTTGTGCGCGACGAATCAAGCTGGCGTAATCGTGACGGGCTTCGCTCGTGGTCAGTTGCGCCAGCAGTGATTGTTCTGCTGTTGCTGCGGTGGCGGCCTTAAAGTTTGGACGTTCCCATCTGATCAGCCGGCCCGTGTGCGCGCTAACCAAAAAAATCGAAGCATATGATTCGAAATAAACCGGCCCTTCTGAAGGTGAGCGACGAAGAGTCTGCGCGTCTCCCAAAATAAAAAAATCTGAGCCCAGGGCCGCACCGAGATCGCGTGCCTCATTGAGCGACAGATTTATCGAGCCCGAATAACCGGCGCCGCGGGCCGCAGCCCTAACCTGGTCCTGATCGTCAACGCGCAAACTGTTATCGAGCTTTAGACTCTCCGCGAGTCTTTCAGAGGCACGACGGCCCAGCGCGGAATCGCCAAAATCCAGAACCGCAACAGTCGGGACACGGCCGGATGTTTGGCCGGCGGCACTCAGGTTGAAACTCAGGAAGCTTGCTGCAAGAAGCAATAAGCAAAGGCGAGCGGAAATTCTGAGCAGTAGATCTGACTTTGTCGGCGAATGTATGAACGGCATTTTTGTAGCGATAACCAGGAAGGCTTACTTGTAGTCAATTTGTCGACATCCCTTGCCGTCATCACTTAACGTCAGGCTGCTGCCGCTCTAATGTCGCTTCCACAATTGCTGAGACGGCACACGCAACGCGCGATTGAATTTGCTTGAAGCGTTTTCCCAGGCAATCGTGGCACTCAATTCCACCAGAGCCTCTTCATCGTAGAACCGTCGCAACCTCGTAAACAATTCGTCGCTAACATCTCGACCGGTGATCGTCATGCTGTCAGCAAACTCAAGCGCCAAGCGTTCTTCCTCTTTATAAAGCTCACTATTTGCGTAGTCGGAAAGCGCCGAGATTTAACATACCGTTCAGCCTCTTCGATATTTACATCCGCAATTCTCGCCATTGCTGAGTAGCTCCCGCAACTTGAGGTCCTTTAATAAGCTTACTGGCTCCCGACAGCCGAGCGGTCGCGCGGCGTCAGGTCGTGATAGAGCTTATACACTTCGTTTTTCACTTCCGCCGGGAAACAAACGCGATGCAACTCATAACCGCGTTGCAGCCCCCGCACAACGTCGCTGACTTCGCTGATCTCGCGTATGCGCGGTCGCGCATAACCATCTTCAACATAAATGCGACTTTTCGGCTCCGCGCCCTCGGCGGTGTAATAGTTGTAGTAAGGAACATCGCTGGCCCTGTCTTCGATGAAGTAATACTCCGGATCGTATCCCGCCTGGGTAACGCACTCTCGCGCCGCCGACAAAAATTGAGGTCGCTCCGCCGCCGGCATGTCGAGGTCAATCGCTTTGAAAAGCCGGCGGCCAGTGAAGCGGTGGCTTAGATCCGCGAGTATTTCATCAGCGGAGCGCTGCCACTGCTTAACGTGAAACAGAACGTCAGAGTCGTCCACTTCGAGATATTCGGTAATGGTTAAGGAGTTTCGGCGCAGAACTTTTTCAAAAGCAGTATCCGGCGCATACCAAACGGGCTTGCCCGTTTCCAGGAGCTTTAGGGCGCGCCGCAAAATTGCTCGTAACACTGCTTCTGCCGAGCGCAGCGTGCGATGAAAATAGACCTGGCGAAACATGTAGTAGCGAGCTTGCAGATATTCCTCAACCGCATACAGCCCACGTGCCGCCACATAGATCCGATCCTTCTCTTCGTCAATTGCCAGTGCGTTGATGATCCACTCGAGATCGTAAATTCCATATTTCGCGCCTGTCATCAATGAATCGCGCAGTAGATAGTCCATGCGATCCACATCTAGCTGAGATGAGACGAGTTGGGCCAAAGCTGCCGGTTGAAACCTGCCTTCGATAATTTGCGCTACCTTCTCCGGCAGCTCCGGAGAATAAGACCTTAACAGCTCTCCGATCTGTGTTGCTTCACTCAACACCACTTCCACAGTCCATTTTTCGTGATGAAAACCGAGGACCTTTTCCATAACATGTGAAAAGGATCCATGGCCCACGTCATGAAGCAATGCTGCCGCGCGCGCCGCGGCGCGATCCTGCTCGTTGATTAAATGTTTTTCCGCGAGGCGATCGAGCACACGGCTCATCAGGTGAAACGCGCCAAGCGAATGTGTAAAACGAGAATGCTCGGCGCCCTGATAAGTGTAGAGACCGAGACCGAGTTGCTTGATGCGACGCAGTCTCTGGAATTCCGGAGTATCGATCAAACGCATCATCAATTCGCCTTCGTCAGTGTCGGTGCGAAGGCGAATGATGTTATGAACCGGATCGCGATAGATTCGTTCGGACATTTGGGGAATTCTTAATACCTGCAAAAGTCAGTAAAGGCAATGAGACAAGGGGCAAGCCTCGCAAAATCGCCAAATGACCGTGGCTGTCCTGTCATATTGGAGACCCGGTTGTGAATTATGGATTGTTCCCAATTTTTTGGATTTTTATCACCACCCTCGACGCCCATGGTCCCTGCTAACTATATGAATCCGTTAGCGATGTCTTGCCTAACCGCTGCGGGCATAAGAATTGCGAAACCGGTGCTAAGAGATTTTTACGCCAGTTAGTTTCGGAATTTTTCAGTACCGCACAAGAATAGGGAACAAATGTTTAGCGCGGATAGCAGGGGCGGCACTCTTTTAGCATCAAGAAAGGAAAGCAAAAGATGAAGAATGTTTTAAGGTTGTTTATCGTCCTGTGCATTTCATTGGCCGGCGCGGCAGTGTTTGCGCAGGATATTCAGACGAGGGGCTCCATCGGAGGCCAGGTCGTCGACGCGCAGGGTGGAGCTGTACCAGGGGCTACCGTTAAGATCACGGGAGGAAGCGTCGATCGCACTGTGACGACCAACGACCAGGGTCTTTACAGCTTGGAAAACCTCAATCCCGGATCCTACAAACTCAGGGTTGAAAAGCAAGGCTTCAAGGCGGCCGAAGTCGCTGACGTAACGGTATTCGTCGGAAAGGAAGCGACTACAAAGTTCACGCTCGAGGCCGGTAATATTTCCGAGACGGTAACTGTTACGGCCGGCGCTGAGATCAATCAGGCAAGCACGGCTGTTTCTTCCAACCTAAACGATCAGTTGTTCAAAAACATCCCAGTTCAGCGCGGTGTCGCAAGCCTTTTCTATTTGGCCCCCGGCACGACGGACAGTCTTGGTGGCGGCGCCGCCAATCCATCGATTTCTGGTGGCTCGGCCCTGGACAACCTCTATGTTGCTGACGGCGTTAACATCACCGACTCCGCCTTCGGCGGACTTGGCACGTTCTCCCGTTCGTATGGCTCGCTGGGAACTGGAATTCTGACTTCTTTCGTAAAGGAAGTTCAGGTTAAGACCGCTGGATTTGAGCCCCAATATGGGCAGTCCGAGGGTGGTATCATTAACATTATCACGCAATCTGGCGGCAATGAATTTCATGGAGCGATCCATGCATTTGCCCGCCCGAAGGCATTCGAGGCCACCCGCAAGCAGCCTGACGACACAAAAGTGAATAAGGTTGGAAAGCTGCTTCACACTGAGGGCTACGACTTTGGTGCGGACCTCGGCGGCCCTCTGAATCTTCCACGCTTCGGCGAAGGCGGCCCCTCCATGTACCACGGCAAGGATAAACTGTTCTTCTTCGGTTCATTCAATCCAACCATCAACCGCTCAATCTTCCTAGGCTCGCAGCGGAACACAAACGACATCGCCACTGGTGTCGGTCGCGACTCGGGCCTTTTCACGCTATTGGGCGAGCATGCCGGCCGCACCCGCACCTATAATTACGCCGGCAAACTTGACTGGAACATTAATGCCAATAACACGCTGTCTTACTCGATATTTGGGGATCCCAACAAGACAAACAAGTCTTCGTGGGCCTCATTGAACATCGATAATGCAACAGCACAGAGTGTCCTCGACTATGGAACGCGCAATCAATCTCTTCGTTACAATGGTTCGCTGACCCCTACTTGGACATTGAGTGCCGCCTTCAGCCGAAATGACAACCATTTTGACGAGAGTGGCTTTGATAATTTCAATCAGATAGTTGACCGCACTGGACCGAACGGTCGCGGCAGTTTTACTGCTATTGGTCGTGGATTCATCGAGCCGACCAAGGGTAAGACAACCCGATTTACGGCGGACACGCAAAAGCAGATATCGCTTTGGGGTTCGCACAGCTTGGCTGTAGGCTACCAGTTCCAGCGGGGTAATTACTCAGGCTTGAGGGATCGCAGCGGTCCGCATTACACAGTCCCATCGACGAATGCAACCGGGATAGACGCCCGTACTGGTCTTCCCTTTGTGGTTAATCCCATAGCTGCGGGTCAGAACTTGAACGCCACATGGAATCTATTGATTGCCTCGGCCTCGTGCACTTTGTGCCCGCTGATGAACGTGGCAGGAAAAGGCGACGTTCCGGTTAATCTCCAGCAATCTCGGGGTGAATTCGGAACACCAGCATTTTCAACTTACTCAAATTATCACGCCTACTATGCGCAGGATACATGGCGCGTTAACAAGTACGTCACCGCGAACTTTGGCCTTCGCGGCGAGCAAGAGCGGATCGTAGGCAACCCTAAAAACGGAAAGCGTGTTGGCTACAGCTTTACGGATCAATGGGCGCCGCGCGTTGGTGTGACGGTTGATCCGCTTGGTAAGGGCAAGACCAAAGTGTATTACAATTTTGGTCGTTTCTTTGAGTACATACCGCTCGATCTTGCGGAGCGTTCATTGTCAACGGAGCTCGACTTCCTGAGCGGCCGCTTTATTCCCGAGTTCACTACGGATGCCGCTGGAGTGCGCCACGCGGTTATCAACTCCTTCGGCACGGTTAACCCGGTGGTTGACGCGGCACACTTCATAAGCCGGGCAGCCGGTGGCATAAATGCAGGCCCAAGCGTTTCCGCACAGGATCCTTCGAATCCGATTCTTCCTGGGACGAAGCTTGGCTTCGCACAGGAGCATGTCATCGGGTTCGAGCAGCAGCTTCCCAAGGGTTGGGTGGTTTCAGCACGGTATATTGATCGCCGACTGAAGCGAATCGTAGAGGATGCTGCCGTCGTGTCGCCGGAAGGTATTGACTTCTTCGGTCAGACCTACTTTATCGGCAACATCACTTCGACGGTGGATGCCGCCGTTAATCCCATCTCGCACGTTTTCACTCCAACTTACGATGCCGCCGGACTCATTACCAATCTGCCTGCGGCTTGTGACCCGGGTCTGGTTAATGACCAGGTTACAAACAGCGCCGGTGATGTGGTTGGGGGAGTGTGCTGGGAGACTAACGGAAAGAATGGTAAGCCCGCCGGTGACCCGGGAGCGGATGGCGTACCTGACGGATTCCCAAACCCTGTCCACAACTACAAAGCGGTGGAAATCGAGTTGAACAAACGGTTCTCAAACAACTGGCAGTTGCTCTCCAACTGGCGCATCGCGTCTCTCAAGGGCAACTTCGAAGGCCACTTCCGCAACGACAATGGTCAAACGGATCCGGCTATCAGCTCGTTGTTTGACTTCACAGCAGGAGACTTTAACCTGCTTGGCGATCAATTCAAGGCTGGACCGCTCAACACAGATCGCCGACATGTAATCAACATCTTTGGTAACTATCAGTTTACCAAGGAGAGCTTCGCACGAGCCGTCAATGGCTTAAACATTGGATTGAATTTCCATGCGGAGTCGGGTGTTCCGATCAGTGAGTTTCTTGCTCACCCGGCCTACCTGAACGCGGGCGAAATCCCGTCTGGTGGTCGTGGGAAACTCGGACGCACCGCTTTTTACAACAGGCTTGATCTTCATGCTGATTATCCCTGGACGATCAGTGAACGAATGAAGCTGAAGTTTATCGGAGATTTCTTCAATGTCTTCAACAGCACCAAGATCCGATTGCCGGACCAGAATCGTCAATTAACCGTCGGCGTAAACAACGTGGACTTCTTGAAGCCCAATTCGTTCTACGCACCGTTCAATATGCGGCTTGGTATGAGTCTCCAATGGTAATCTGATCCATTCGGGGATCGTTTTTTGCCGGGGGGAGGGGACAACCGTTCCCTCCCTCTTTTTGGCTATGGAAATTAGTATTATGTGTCAAAACATTTCGATTGGGAGCAAGATAAGGCTGCGCAGAAGCTATTATGTTTCGCTCTAGAATAGTATTTCTCACTGGAATACTCCTCAGTCTGCTCATAGTGCCAATCGCGAAAGGGCAAGGTTCGCGTACCAGGTCGCTACCCGTTACAGTACATGGCCAGATCAGATACGCCCATGGCGGCGCACCGGTCGAAAACGTTCTTGTGCGCCTTGAAAAATTCAGCGGCGGAATCGAAGGCGAGGCAGTCACGGATCGCACCGGTAAGTTTCAATTCTCAGGAATGCCACCGGCGCAATACATTCTCAAGGTCCACTTGGCGGGCTTCCGGGACGAACAACGCGACGTTGACCTACAGACCACACCCAGCGATTACGTGCTCTTCCAACTTCTGCCGGACAAAGTAGAGCCAAGTCGCGCATCGCCGCGACCTGCAAGTTTCATCGACGCGAATGTCCCACCCCAGGCGCAAAAGGAGTTTGAGAAGGCACAGGAAATACTTCTTAGCGATAAGAAGGATCGATTCACCAAATGCGTGCGTCATTTGGAAACTGCCACTTCAATTTATCCGCGCTTCCTCGAAGCGCAGCTAAGACTAGGAACGACGTATATGGATCTGGGTGAATGGGAAAAGGCTGAAGAGGCCCTTAATCGGGCACTGGAGATCGATCCAAAGACCGTCAATACACTGTTTGCAATTGCCGAACTAAAGCTTCAGCGGAAGAACTATGTAGAAGCTGAGAGGTTTTTAATCGAGGGACTTAACATCGAGAACCGATCATGGCAAGGACACTTCATGTTAGGTCGTCTTTACTGGAGCAAGAACGAAATCGTGAAAGCCGGTCGGCAGGTTGCGTTGGCATTGCAGCTTAACCCAAACTTTGCCGATGCGCATATGCTTGGTGCGAATATTTTGTTGCGTGCTGGTAAACGCGAGGATGCATTGTTTGAGTTTGAAGAATATCTGCGTTTGGCACCCAAAGGCGCATACGCGGCCCAAGCCCGAGAAGCGGTGCAGAAGCTGAAACAGTCACCATAGGAAACACAAAGCGCCTCTAGCACCCATCGCGGCCTACAACTACATAACAGAACAGACTTCAACAAAGAGGGAGGAAGAAGGCAGTGCCTCGCACAACATCTCATTTGCTATTCATTTTCGCGGTCTTTACGCTGGCAGCTTCTTCGGCAGTTGCTCAACAGATTCAGGGTCAAGTGCGTTATCAGGACTCAGGCCAAGCGGCTTTGGGCGTACTCGTCCGCTGTAACGGTACCGGGGGTACGAGTGAACAATTCACGGACCGCTTGGGCAAATTCCTTTTCCGTGTTTCGCCTGGGCACTACGACGTTACCGTCCGCGCCAATGGTTACGTGGTCCAACAGCAATCGGTCGACCTAATCGATAACATGTCAAGCGAGTATATGTTCTTTCGCCTCAAACCTGAGGGCTCTCGTGCTAAGGCGCCTGATACCTCAACCGTAGATCTCAATGTGCCCTCCGAGGCGCAGAAGGAGTTTGATAAGGCCGAGGCAGTCCTAGCCAGCGATAACAAGGGGGCACTGGAGGAGGGAACGCGCCATCTGGAAAGGGCGGTCACAATCTATCCAAAGTTTCTTCAGGCGCAGCTAAGGCTCGGCACCGCTTATATGGACTTGCAGCAATGGGACAGGGCCGAGCAAGCATTAAAGAAGACGCTCGAGATTGACCCTAAGGCGGCGAACGCTCTCTTTGCTTTAGGCGAAATCTATTTGCGGCAAAAGAAAGACGAGGAGGCCGAGAAGGTATTGTTGCAGGGTCTGCAAATCGAGGATCGATCCTTTCAAGGCCACTTAACCCTGGCCCGCGTCTACCTGGATATGGCATCTAAAATAAAAGACGATGCGCAGTCCAGGCCGTTTCTGGAAAAAGCTTACGATCAGGTTAATCAGGCCCTGAAACTGAATGCCGAATTAGCTCAGGCGCATCTCGTCAAAGGAAACCTACTGCTGCGCGTTAGACGCGCTGCCGATGCTCAGCATGAGTTTGAAGAGTATCTGCGCCTGGATCCAAAAGGACCCGCTGCCGAGCAGACTCGTGCACTTGTCGAGAAGATAAAGAAGGCGTTGGAAGCCGACAAGAAGTAACTCGCGCCGTCACTGCCTGCGCATGGAAAAGAGGTCGCAAGTTATTTGCTTGCGGCCTCCTTTTTTGTCGTCTGTAAGTAGCGTCAGCCAGCACTAAAGTCCAGCAGGTGGCCTAACTTTTCTTTCTTGGTTCTGAGATAAGCCCCGGCCTGTTCGGGCTGCTCTACCTGAATCGACACTCGCTCGACAATCTTTAGCCCGGCTTCCTCGAGTGCGCGCAGCTTGAGTGGGTTGTTTGAGACAACCCGCACCTGGCAAAGCCCGAGATCGAAAAGAACCTCGGCGCATTGTTTATAGTCACGCAGGTCCACCGCCAGACCCAGTTGCTCGTTGGCTTCTACCGTGTCCGCGCCTTTATCCTGGAGTGCATAAGCGCGAATCTTGTTTAGGATTCCGATGCCGCGGCCTTCCTGTAGTTGATAGACAATGGCGCCACGCCCTTCCCGCTCAATCATCTGCATCGTCTGGTGAAGCTGCGGTCCGCAATCACACTTTGTCGATCCAAATACATCACCAGTCAGACACTGGGAATGAATACGTACGAGGGTCGGCGTATCACGGCGCATCTCCCCTTTAAAGAGCGCTACAAATTCTTCATCGCTGGTTAGCGATCGATAACCAGCAATCTTGAACTCGCCCCATTCGGTGGGCAGCGTCGCGATGGCTACGCGCTCGACGGAAAGGCCTTGATCAGACCCTAAACAAGCGGCAGTTGGTTGTTCCTTCAATCGAGTCTCCTTTTCTTACTTATGACAC
>DIYZ01000084.1:12438-34956 GCA_002427845.1 Chloracidobacterium sp. UBA6041
ACTTATGACACCACTACAAAATTACCCATTGCTTTTTTAGAAGTGATTTTATAGGAGTAGTGCTGGAAGTGCTACAAGCACCGCTCTTCCCGATGGAAACCCAACAAATTAGCGAGGTAAAGCTCCGCCAATAATATTGCTACCGCATGACCTGCGCGCTAAGATACGCTCGTATCAGCCATAATGTAGGTTTGACAGGAGCTGTGGAGCCTACTCTTGCTCCCAAAGCCCAGACTGAATGGCCATCCAGAATCCTAACGGAGACGACTCGGGTGTAACCCAGCCCAGGCGACCCTCCAAAGCTGCAAAGTCGAATCAAAAACAGCGGCGCCCGGCGCTGGTGTCTCTCGGCGGAGAGTTGATGGCCGTACCCATTCCGCTGGAGCGAGACGAAGTAACTATCGGTCGAGCTCTTGAAGCAGATGTCAGACTCAACGACTCACGCGCTTCGCGACTTCATGCGCGTATCAGCAGCGAAAGAGATGCGGAAACTAACGAGACATCCTACCGGATCGCCGACCTGGGTTCTACCAATGGCACATTGGTTAATGGCGAGTTGATTACTGAAGCCTTTCTTTGTGATGGTGATAAGATCGTTATCGGTGATCAGCTTTTTCGCTTCGACATGCTGGACGAAATCGATCGCGAGTTTCAGCAGCAGATTCATCGGCTGCTTGCGCATGATGAGCTTACCGGACTCCTTACAAGTAAATCATTCTTTTCTGAACTGCGGCGCGAGGCAGAGCGTGCCGAAGCCGAGGCGCGTCCCTTCTGCGTGCTGATGATGGATTTGGACCACTTCAAGGAAGTTAATGACACGTATGGCCATCTCGTCGGCAGCAAGACTCTCGAGGAAACCGGCCGTGTGATTAAGCAAGCGCTCAGGGCGGGCGACGTTGCATCTCGCTTCGGAGGCGAGGAGTTCGCGGCTTTTTTACTGGAAGCAAATTATGCGCAAGGCCTCGTCGCTGCCGAGCGTGTCCGAGCGGCCATCCAGGAACATGTGTTTCCCGTAACCCGCAGCAGCGCGCCAGGCGATGACGGCACGCACCGCATTACCATCAGTATTGGTGTGTCTGCTTTTCCCGACGATGCAACTGATCCGATCCACCTGGTAGAACTTGCCGATTCGGCCCTATATCGAGCCAAACGCAGCGGTCGCAACCGAATTTGCGCCTATCGCCCGTCACTGGCCGTAACCGAGGAAGCATTACCTTGCCGCCGGAGTTCCTGAGTCTCCAGGTTTGTTTATTTAAAACTTTCTTGTTCTTTGTTCTTAATGAAACGCCGGCCCTCAGCCAACGTGTAAACGGTGAGGCGTATCCCGGTTTCTCCCCCGGTTGCGCCGCTTTAATTGAGGCGTGTATGCTTCTCTCGTAACATTTCGAGAAGTCCTACTGTCTTCACTGGAAGATTAAATGCCTACGAAACTCAATCTCGCGAGTAAACCTTTCAGCAATCGTTCGCTGCCCTGGGTAGTGACGACGGTCCTAATCTTCGTTTCATTGGTATGCCTCGTTTTCATCGTGCGCGCTACCGGGCAAGCCAACGCTCAGGCTTACGCCGTGCAGAACGATCTTAACAACCTCGGCCGGCAAGCCCAGACTCTTCGCCAACAAGCCGATGCAGTAAGAAATTCTCTGACGCCTGCGCAACTGCAAACGCTCGACTCGGCGCACCTACTCGTGGATCGCAAGCACTTCTCCTGGTCCCGCCTCTTTGCCGACTTAGAGTCGGCATTGCCGGGAACTGTGCGCGTCAAACGGATAGCAGTGAGTGGCGTGACAACCCAAGGTGACCAAACGCTGGCGGAGCTGGAGTTGACGGTGGTCGCGAAAAGTCCGGCCACTGTCACAGACATGATCGCGGAAATGGATCGTGCGGGAATCTTCCATGCTGAGTTACGCTCACAGAATTTGCAACGGGGTCGGGGTGAAAGTGGAGCTGAGTATGAACTGTTTGTGGTGTACCGGCCACGAGCTGGCTCGGCTACCGAAACCGCGGCACTGGCTTCTGTGGATACGACCGCCAGTGGGCCACGAGGAGGTGACCAATGAGCGAACAACCGGTCCCGGCTCGTAGCAGGGTTAATCGAGATTTAATGAGAGTCCAGCTGAACCGCTTCAACCTCTCCGATCGAAGAGGAAGCGTCGGTCCTGCTGAACTCATCGGGCTCGCCGGTAGTCTCTTGATCTTAGTTCTCGTAATCGTGGCCTATCTATATTTTCTGCTACCTGCCCGTGCGCGGCTTGAAGCGCTCCAAACGGAACGGTCGCTGCTACAAAGCCAGTTGCGGAACTCGGCAGATATTGTTCGTCAGGGACAAACGACAGAGGCCACGGTGCAAAACATTACGCAGAGTCTGGACGCATTCGAAACAAAACAACTGCTCGGCGCTGATCGTGGCCGGATGGCGCTCTACGACAGCCTTAATCAATTGATTCGCAAAAACGGACTACGCAACACCTCGGGTCCCACGTACACGTCGCTTGAACCGGCAGGCTCGAAGAGTGGCTCGGCCGGAGCGAGAACCGCGAACACCAAGTGGCAAAGCATTTACCCCGGCATAGCCATTAGCTTGACCGTTGAAGGCCAATACCAGGACCTTCGCCGTTTCATTCACGACATAGAGGCGAGTAAACAGTTTGTCATTATTAATAGCGTGGAGTTGGAGCGGTCAAGTGAAACAAATAGTCCACCTTCAATTGAGGGAACTCCGAATACCGGAGCGCGTGGATCCCTGGTTAGTCTGCGTCTGGAAATGGCCACTTATTTCCAACGCAGCCCCGCTGAAGGCGCTATGATTGAGCCGACAGGACACTAAGCAATACTATGCAGATGAGTGACATTCGAAATCCCGATGAGCGCAAGAAGTTGATCTGGGCAGGAGTACTGGGCATGCTCGCCATTCTCTTGCTCTGGTGGACCTTCTTCGGCTTCGGCGGCAACTCCACCAGGACAACGCCGCGCGCGAATTCTCAGCCAACTCCATCTGCGGTGACGCGCACGACAGGGAACAAAGTTCCCCCCTCGGCGGTCGATGTTACGGCAGGCCTCCTGGACCAGTTGCGCCCGGTCAATTCCGAGTTTGCTTCCGTATCGGTTCCAGAGGCAAGACGCAACATATTTGTCTATTACGAACCCCCGACGAAACCTGTCGCAGTTGCCAGCGTTCCAACGCCAACTCCCACTCCCACTCCCACTCCGCCGGTGCTTCTTGCGAGCATATCTCCGGCAAACGTGTATGCACGGACTGGTGACTTTACGCTGGAAATCTCCGGAGACAAGTTTACTCCGCAAATGCGCGTTGTAGTGGACAACAGCGAGGTCCCCACGCGCTATCTCGGCCCACAACAAGTTTCTGCAACCGTGGCCGCCGCCGTCATTGCGAATCCCGGCGCTCGCCAGGTTATGCTGCGGTCGCCTGACGGTAAGCTTTACTCAAATGCCGCCACGCTGAACATCGCCGCGCCGCCGACGCCGAATTATAGTTACGTGGGAATCATAGGGACCGTCCACCACATCGATACCGCAATTCTGCAAGACAAGGGAAGCAAAGAAACTCTGAACGTCCAACGCGGGGATCTTCTCGGTGGGAGATTTCGCGTCACAAGCATTTCAGAGAAAGAACTGGTGCTGGTAGATACAAACTTGAAGGTCAAACATTCGCTTCCTATGAGCAACCAGGGCGAAAAAGGCAACCCGCTACAACGGCCGACGCCACGAGTGGACAGTGAAGACGATGAACCGTAGACCTGGACCACACCACAAGATATGGACTGCCGGCTCTGGCAACCTGAGCGGGCGCAAAGTCGACTCAGAAGGGTCAGCACGTACCTCAGAGGCGGGATATACGCTCGTCGCGCTGCTCGCACTGATGACCGTGCTCGCTCTTTTCGCAATGGCTGCTGCGCCGAGCATTCGCCAACAAGCTCAACGCGAACGAGAGATCGAAACGATCTTTCGGGGAGAGCAAGTGGCAGAAGCTATTCGTGTTTACTATTCACGTCAGGTAAGCAAAATTGGAACTGGCGATGCCGCATTGCCGACATCAATCGAGCAACTACTTGAGGGCGTCCCGAGTGGCACGAAGAAGGTTCAGATACTACGTGCATCGGCGGCCCGCGATCCTCTTTCAGACTCTGGTGAGTGGAGATTGATTCGACCGCGCTCAGCGGCACTAGCCGACTTTCAGCGGTCCATAATGTTGTTTGCGGAGAACGTAAAGCCCCCTACCAACGACCCGCAACTTAAAGCTGTGGAAACACTTATGGCTCCGCCAGTTTTACCAACCCTCGGCATTGCAACCACTCCAGCGCCAGCCTCCGACGATGACGATGCGACTGGACCTTTCATTGGCGCCGCAAGTCGGAGCAAAAGCAGTTCGATAATTTTCTACTACGGAATTGATCGTCACAACGGATGGATCTTCACTCCTTTCTTCCGTTAACGCTCGCTCTGACTAACTCAAACTTGTTCATCTTTCGAATGCCTGTATGACGCACGAAGTGTAGTTCGCGCTGCGTGCGTCACGACGTCTGGTGAACGAACACAGGCCAGCGGCGAGAGACTTCCTCACGATACAATTAACGAGAAAGATTCGGTCTGGTAACCGTGAACAGCGACTGCTGCTCCTAAAAGATTTTTCCCCACAACAGTAATAAGTTGTTGACATCGTGGGCATTTGCGTTTATATAGCAATATGTTGTGCGCCGTTTACACTAGCCCACAAGACGCAAGCAAACACAGTATCTTGTGGTCATGACTTGAAAACCTAAATCCAGAAAAGAAGGAGCAACTAAGAATGGCAACTAAAAAAGGTGGAAAGAAGGCCGCGAAAAAGGGTGGCGCCAAGAAGTCAGCAAAGAAAGGCACGAAGAAGGCCGCCAAGAAGAGATAACTCGGACCAGTTCGTTTCAACAGCAACCCTCCTCTGGCGCACACAAACTTCTGAGGCCAGCAAGGCCTTTCAAAAGGAACGACGAGTACTTCAAGCGAAGCTCGTCGTTCCTTTTGTATTAGCGAAGCCTTTACGTCTCTATTCGGATGCACCTGAAATGTGACTATCACGTGACTGCATACTCGTTGGTCCATCGCCGCAATGATTCGCGTTGCTCTTGTAGAACCCGAGATTCCACCTAACACCGGCAATGTCGCGCGGTTATGCGCCGCCACCAAAGTTCCCCTTCACATCGTGGGAGTCACGGGCTTTCGCATGGACGATAAAGCCGTGCGTCGCGCTGGGCTGGACTACTGGCCTCAGGTCATATTGCACCGGCATGCGGATCTTGCGAGCCTTCAGGAATCCCTCCCCGACACTCGCTTGGTGTATCTGACTACCAAGGCGGATCGGAGCTATGCTGATTGGGCATTTAGTCCTCAAGATTGCCTGGTTTTCGGGCGAGAAACCCGTGGATTGCCCGAAGACGTTCTGCGGGCGAACTGGGATAGATGTCTCACCATCCCCATGCTGAACCCAGGAGTTCGCAGTCTCAACCTGGCAACCGCGGTCGCCATAGTTCTCTACGAAGCTTTACGCCAGAACGGACTGATCGGAACGGCCGACAAAAAACTAAATTGAGGTGAGCTGCTGTTGTCGCATCCTGTGGGATTTCATGTCCACTTTGTGGTAACGATTCATGCGCGGGAGTTATTACTGGCAAAGTGATAAGATGGGCGGTTTGGCTTTACTGAAAATTTGGGACTGATCATATCTGTGTAGGGGAATAATGAGTTCAGAGAGAAAAGACATTCGTAATATCGCCATCATCGCTCACGTCGACCACGGCAAGACCACTCTGGTGGATGCCATGCTGCGCCAGTCGGGAACCTTTCGCGAACACGAACAAGTCCGTGACCGTGTCATGGACTCGATGGACTTGGAACGCGAGCGTGGCATCACGATTATGGCCAAGAATACCTCGGTACATTATCGCGACGTAAAGATCAACATTCTCGACACGCCGGGCCACGCAGACTTCGGTGGTGAAGTTGAACGGGTATTGAAGATGGTTGACGGAGTTATGCTGCTCGTCGATGCCGCGGAAGGCTGTCTGCCCCAGACACGATTCGTTCTGCGCAAGGCTCTCGAGGCACGTCTGCCGGCCATAGCGATGGTTAATAAGATTGACCGGCAGGACGCGCGGCCGGAAGAGGTAGTGAATGAGATTTACGAACTTTTCCTGGATCTCGACGCGACCGACGAGCAGATTGAGTTTCCGATTCTCTACTCGGTCTCGCGAGAAGGAATAGCGAAAAAACAACTCGCGGATGATTCTAAGAACTTGCAGCCTTTGTTTGATCAAATCGTGGAGACGATTCCCGCACCAAGGCAGGTGAGAGATGATGGGTTGCAACTACTGGTAGCAAATCTCGATTACAGCGAATACGTGGGCAGGTTGGCCATCGGACGCATCTTTTCGGGCGAGATAGCTATCGGGGATCAAGTATCGGTTGCGAAGCCTGACGGTTCTTTCCAAAAGGTGCGCGTCTCGCAGCTTTACGCTTTCGAAGGATTGAAGCGCGAGCCTGTGCAGCGTGCCGGATTTGGCGAAATTGTAGCCCTCGCCGGTGTCGACAATGTCGAGATAGGCGACACAATAACTTCCGTTGAGAACCCTCAACCGCTGCCGGTGATTGCCGTGGACGAGCCGACAATTTCCATGATCTTTGGCGTGAACAATTCACCCTTCGCCGGAAAGGACGGACGGTTTGTAACTTCGCGGCAGGTTAAGGAACGTCTGGACAAAGAGATACTTGGAAATGTCGCCATACGCGTGGAGGAGACGGAGTCGCCAGATCAGTTCAAAGTTTCTGGTCGCGGCGAATTGCAGTTATCTATCCTCATTGAAATGATGCGCCGCGAAGGTTACGAGCTACAGGTCTCGAAGCCGGAGGCGATCACGCGCCAGAGTGGTGGACGTACGCTAGAGCCAATTGAACAGGTCGTTATTGATTGTCCTGAAGAGTTCATTGGTGTCGTCACGGAAGCGGTGGGACGTCGCAAGGGGCAGATGACGAAAATGGTCAATCACGGAACTGGTCGCGTACGACTAGAATTTGAAACGCCTTCTCGTGGATTGATTGGGTTTCGGAATGAGTTCCTCACTGAAACTAAAGGCACCGGGCTTCTCAATACTTTATTTCTACGATGGGGAGATTGGCAGGGCGTGTTGCGCGGGCGCTCCACCGGTTCTTTGGTCGCTGACCGCACTGGAGAAACGACGACTTACGCGCTCTACAATATGCAGGAACGGGGAACTCTGTTTATTCGTCCTGGAACAAAAGTCTATGAAGGCATGATCATAGGCGAAAATGCGCGCGCGGTTGATCTCGACGTGAATGCGGTTAAGGAGAAGAAACTAACAAACATGCGCGCCGCTTCAGCAGACGAGGCAATGCGACTAGTGCCGCCCAAGGAGCTCTCCCTGGAACAGGCGATCGAATTTATTGGCGACGATGAACTGGTCGAAGTCACACCGCAAAACATTCGCTTGCGCAAGCGAGTGCTTCGTTCGAATGAACGACCCAAGCGTAAAGAGGACTAATGGCGCAGAATATGGGCCCCATGTTTCTCGAGGCTTTGGCGAATACTCGTCTTTATCCCCTTACCGACAGACGTCTTTCCGGACTCTCACACGCTGAACAAGTATCCCGACTTAGTGCCAGCGGCGTCACTGTCGTACAATTGCGGGAAAAGAACCTTTCACCCCTGGAATTCTACAAAGAAGCGGTGGCCACCCTGCGTGTGGCACGCTCACATGACATTAAACTAATTATCAATGATCGGGTCGACATCGCTATCGCGATCAACGCAGACGGCGTTCACCTTGGACAAGCTGATTTGCCCCCTGCGGCCGCCAGAAGGATCCTTGGTCCTGATTCCATCATTGGGTTTTCCACTCACAACCTTCAGCAAGCGCAGCTCGCGGCCAAAATGCCCATCGACTACATCGCGATCGGACCGATCTTTGAGACCGAGACGAAGGAAGCTTCGCATCCTCCTGTCGGTCTCCGCGGATTGCGACACGTGCGTGACGCCATTGGCAAGATCCCGCTGGTTGCCATCGGTGGGATTACAACGAAAAATAGCCACGACGTCCTCGAGGCAGGTGCCGATGCTGTGGCCGTAATAAGTGACCTTTGGGTTCCCCCCGAGCAGCTCGCTACCAAGACGGAACTCTTGCTTCGTTGCCCGTAAGTTCCTGATTGGACTGGAACAACATAATTTACTTGCGTTTAGCTTCGTTATGCGCGAGAATCCTTGCGCTGTCCGAGGCTGTACTATCAGCCCAGCCAACCCCCGCCTTTCGCTCCTATCACATCTTCCCCGGAGTCATTATAATGAGCTTCTTCGATCTGCCGCCTATCATCGAGCGAATGCTGCTGGTCTCAGATAAGATCAGCGACCTCAATTTCTCAGTCGGTCAGCTCCCGCAAGTGGAAATAAACGGGAAACTGACACCGGTGCAGCCATTGGGAATGCAAAAGCTCACTCCTTACCAGACTGAGATCATCGCCATGGCTTTAATGCAGGGAAATCCCGAAGCAGCCGAACGCCTGGCTCACACAGGCACCGCCGACCTCAGTTATTCGCTTCCGTCTAGAGCTCGCTTTCGCGTGAATATTTTTCAACAGCGCGGGGTTTACTCAATCGTAATGCGTGTTATTCCCACTGACATTCCCACCCTCAAATCGCTCGGTCTGCCAGAGCAACTTTCTGAAATCGCGGACTTAAGGAATGGCCTCGTACTGATGACTGGGCCCACTGGTTCAGGTAAGAGTTCCACTCAAGCCGCCATCATCGACATCATTAACGAGAAGAAGCATTACCATGTTGTGACCATCGAGGATCCCATCGAGTACCTCCACTCCCACAAAAACTCGACGATTAATCAACGCGAAGTCGGACACGATACGAAGGATTTCCCTTCAGCTTTGCGAGCTACACTGCGACAAGCGCCGAAAGTGATCCTCATCGGTGAAATGCGAGACTTTGAAACTACCGAGATAGCGCTTGAAGCCGCAGAAACGGGTCATCTGGTGCTCTCAACCCTGCACACTATAGACGCGTCCAAAACAGTGGATCGAATAATTGGTCTGTACCCAAAGAACGAGGAGGCGGTTATCCGCACGCGTTTGGCGCAGACTTTTCGTTACATCATCTCTCAACGACTAATTCCGCGGGCTGACGGCCGCGGACGAATCGCGGTCGTAGAGATCCTGCGATCCAGTCCGCGTACTCGTGAATATATCGAAGCCGGGGAAGCGGACGGCAAATCATTACTTGATGCAATGCGAGATGGAAAGCTTGATGGCATGCAGGATTTTGACACTGTAATCAAAGAGCTGATTGAAAATGGCACGATATCCCTGGCGGATGGGCTCTCATTCGCGACCAATCAAAACAACTTGCTTCTTACTCTAAAGGGAGTAACTGCGGCAGAAGAATTTATGCAGCGTGACCGCAACGGTATTCCTTTGGCGGCCATGTCAGATTCCGGATCTATGCTGAGCTTGATTGAGTAGGCATCCCGACAATTAATTCAAACCTAACGAGACTTTCAAACTAGCCATGATTATTGTTTGTCACAAATGCTCTGCGCGACTGCAAGTCGACGATACAAAGGCTCCAGCCCGCCCTTTCACTATTCGCTGTCCTAAGTGCAACGGTACGGTGGACAGTGGCTCGCCCAACCGTGCGCTGGAGCAGAGCGCTACTGCGGTCGGCAGTTCCCCCGCCACGGGAGATCCTCGCTTCGAGCATTCGATTCCGGCTCCCCTTTTTCAGCTCCAGCCAACCGCCGAAGGTGTTCCCGGCGCCTCAGCGACCGAAAAACTATTTGAGTTGCTTTCGGGTGTGCTTAGTCAGCCGGCACCCGGCCGGAGCCAGCAAAATAACCGGCCTTCGTGGGATCCCCGGAAAGCGCTGGTTTGTTTGCCTGACGACCATCGCGAACTTGTCGCTCGCGCTCTTGCCGAGAATGGCTACCAGGTTTTTATCGCTCAAGATACACGGCAAGCGGTCGAGCGAATGCGCGAGAACCAATTGGATGTGGTGATCCTGGACCACAAGTTTGACCCAACTGAACAAGGCTCAGTTTTCGTGTCACGTGAGGTCAATATTTTACGACCAGCGCAACGCCGCCGCTTGTTCTTTGTTTTGGTCTCACCGTCGCTGCGAACGATGGATGCGCATACCGCCTTTCTGAACAACGCCAATGCGATAATCAATGTCAACGAAATTGAAGAGCTCCCTCGCCTCCTCGAGCGCGGTATGCGTGCCTACAACGAACTGTACAAGGAGTTTAATAATGTGATGGGCACGCCGGCGTTGTAGCCGGAAGTCACTAAGACATCTCAGGTACGCTACAGGGCCACGTAATGTGGCCCTTTCTTTATTGGCCCAAAGGAGCAATTTGAGCGCAGCACAACCAGCGGCTCAAGGTTTTCTCAAGGCTATATTTCTATAAAAGGTAGGTTGAGTGCGCGGCCTGGAACGGCGATCCGCCAGTTGCCCGCTGAAAAGTCGCCATGCAAGAATTCGAGCTCGCACCAACTTTAAGTTTGCCTCGGAAAGGAGCGTCTTGCGCGATCGTGATAAGAAGAAGGGCGAGGAGGAGGAAGAATCTGCTCCTCCACAAAAGGTCGTGGGCATTGGCGATGAAGCTTACTGGATTGGTAGCCGCGTCGGTGGCGCTTTTTACGTACTAAAAGGAAATGCTTATGTTCGCATTAGCGTTGGTGGACCAGCGGATCAAGCTAACAAGATAAAGAAGTCGAAAGTCCTGGCTCAGAAAGCTCTGGCCCGATTGTAGCGACCGACTTAACCTGCAAATCTTTCGGCAATCCTTACACAGGGTGGACGTAAGACAACTCTGTCGTCCACTTGTCTTATTTGTTAAGCTTGGCCGCACTTAACCCCTTCGATTTGGGAGCTTCAACTTTCATGGGCTCAGACAGGTCAGCAACCGATACAAAATTGTCTCTTGCCACCATTGCCGTCCACGGAGGCGAACGGGCGGACGAACAACCATTCGGCGCGGTCGTTTCCCCGGTGTTTCATTCCGCCACTTTCGCGTTTGAAAATTTTCAGGAGATGCGCCGGTATGCGCAGGGCGAATTGCCTGAGGCTTACTTCTATTCGCGCTACGCAAACCCGACCGTCGCGGAGGCAGAAAGAAAAGTCGCCGAACTCGAAGGAGCCGAAAGCTGTGTCGTAACCGCGTCAGGATCGGCTGCAACTTTCTGTGCCGTCGCGACGTTGGCCGGTTATCCACTTTATTCATCACACGCCGCTTCTCCGGGGAACAGCTCAAAGCGGCCGGTGTTTCGGCGGCGACTGTACGTTTTGCGGTGGGCATTGAGGCGGCCGACGATATGATCGCGGACATCACTCGATCGCTCGATAACACCTGACAAGAACCAGCTCGGCTGTCGACGGTCAGGAGTTCTGTGACTTCCATTTCTAACTGACGATTCCCCGGTAAGCGATTAATGGAAATCAAACTTCTGCTGACGTTGGATCTTCGCGAACAGGCTGCCCTGCAAGCGGCGCTCGTCACACACGGCGCGCCTGATGCGCTAGTCACGCTGGCGCTGACCGGTGCTTGTCGCATTTCATCCGTCGAAGAGGGCCGTCAACTTCGCAAGTGGCTGGCAGAAGCACGCACTGCCGGCGAAACAGATTTCGCTTCCTTACACGTTATCGAACGAGCGCTGGTCGATTTTGGCGTGTGAGGCTCGATTCAAAAAACGATGGGTCACCAAACTTAGCGATGAGTGAAATACAACTGGGCTACGGACGAAGCTTGCTAAGTTTCGGCTATGACGAAACGCGCTACCAGGTTCTTGCCGGAAATTCATCCAGCGCAAAGCCCTTGACCGACGTTGAGATCGGCGAAGCGTTTGCCGCGCCGATTGAATCGCAGCCTCTCGACGATCTGTTTGCAAGCGGCGATTCAATATTGATTGTAGTTTCCGATGCCACGCGGGCTACGGCCAGCGCGCAAATTGTTAATCTACTGGTGCGACGGCTGATTCAGGCTGGAGTGACACCTTCGGATCTAGCAATCATCTTCGCCACCGGCATACACCGGCCCGTTACCGCCGACGAGAAGAGCGAATTGCTAACCCCCTTCATCGCGCAACGCGTCAGAACAATTGATCACGCCGCCTACGAGCCGTCCGAAATGGTTTTGTTAGGAACGACCGAAAGCGGCACGCCGGTAGAGGTCAATCGCGCGCTTCAGGATTTTTCGCATGTGGTCATTACCGGGGCCATCGGTTTTCATTACTTCGCCGGATTTACGGGCGGCCGCAAGTCCATTTGTCCTGGTCTTGCTTCCGCGCGAACCATCGAGGCGACACACATGCTTGCGCTCGATTTTGACAGCGGCGGCAGGCGAGCAGGCGCCGGCACCGGTCTGTTGGAAGGCAATGCTGTTCACGAAGAGTGCGAACGGATTACGGCGATGATCCCACCCCGCTTTAGCATTAACAGCATCGTTGATGATCGCGGCCGGGCCGTAAGCGTCTATGCCGGCGATTGGCGCGCTGCTCACCGCATGGGCTGTGGAGCGTATCTTGCTGATCACTCAACAAAGATTGAGGCGACACGGAAAATCGTCGTCGTCAGTTGTGGCGGGTCGCCGTATGACATTAACCTCATTCAGGCACACAAAGCTCTCGACATGGCAGCTCATGCGTGCACGGAAGGCGGCACAATTGTGTTGCTTGCTGAATGTCGTGATGGCCTGGGCCAACTAACTTTTCTGAAATGGTTTGCGGAGAAAGATTCGCGCGCTCTTGAAGCTCGTCTGCGCGATGCTTACGAAGTAAACGGTCAAACGGCCTGGTCTCTGCTGACTAAGGCGGAGCGTTACCAAATTCATCTTGTCTCGCAACTTCCAGATGAAACAGTTCGCAGCATGCGGATGATTCCCGCGCATTCATTGAACGATGTGCTTGATAGCATCGGTCCTCAACAAGCAGGCTACATCATGCCACGCGGCGCGGCGCTCCTACCTCGCCTCCAACCCGCTTAATTCTACGCCCTCGCAGCCGTGATTTGATTAGGTCTACTAGCGACCGTCCTGGGGTTACTTTTGGATTTACTTTTTCACTGTCTCAGTGTATATCTCTGCCGCCTGGCGGCCGTCATCTACCGCAGCGAGGCGGATCAGCTGGATTCGTTTGTCCGCTTTGTCGATGTTAATGGTCTGGCCAAATATCTTAGAACAAAAAACTGGGCAGCATTCGCGCGTGGGTACAACGGTCCGAAGTACAAGATAAACCCGTACGATACCAAGCTGGCGGCTGCTTATAAGAAATTTGGCGGCTGACTATCCTGTTAGTTTCTAACAGTTCTTCCCGCGAACCAAATCCACTATCCCATATTCATTGATCGCAAGCGTGTGTTCGCACTAGAATCAGGTTGCAACAATCAAGTCAATGTTGGCGGGCTCAACAAGGAGACAGATGCAAATGAAACTCATTCTGTTATGCGTAGTACTTTCGGCAAGTAGCTTGTGCGTCACAGCTCAGCAATCAGCCACAGATTCGGGCGAAAGACGGGTTCCGCTCACCGATACAGCCATCGCTCTCGACGGTGGTGGCGCTCCGGCTCTTGAGGCAACTTTAAGAACTACGGCTTTGAACGGTGCGGCGGACTCGCCCGTAACTAACATTCGATTGGTCGTTAAGAACTCCAGCAGTATTCCCTATGCATTCGTGACCGGGTTGGTCACTTTCTACGACGGCTCCGGCGTCCGTTGTGGTGAGGGTATTTTCAAAGCTGATGCTCTTAGTGTGAATGAAGCGTTTGAAACAGATATTCCGGGAATTCGCATTCGCTGTGCACCGGCGACCTGGAGAATAGTGGCCACCAATCTGCTGCCGCGCGTCACTCTGAACGCAGCCTCAGTTGCCCCAACCATAGCCAGTCGTTCCGGTTTGAATTTAGTGATCAGTGTGGACGGTGAGGAACATCCAATACAAATAGATAAACCGATGGTCCTGACTCTGGGAAATACTCAGCGAACGATCGTCGTGCGAGAGGCGCCTTAGCTGTTAAGTCGCGCCATCCTTGACCCGTAGAATTTTGAGTCTTAGGATCACTCCAAAGCACGAACCATCAGAAAGCAGGTTAGTTCTATGGCTGATATCCCAGAAAACAAATGCGCCCATCCGGCTTGCGATTGCCCGCCCGAAAAGGACAGCAAGTATTGCGGCGAATACTGCAAGAATGCCGAGAAGGCCCACGTACTGGAAATAGGTTGTAGTTGCGAGCACGACCCCTGCCGCTAGAGCGGCGCTGGAAGCCCAAAGCACATCCAACAGAACCTCCGCTTCATTCCTCATGAGCGACTACCTCGTTCGGTGACTAACATTTGTTCTAACTAATCATGCTTACGACGCTTATTGAACTGCAGCGCTTGAAACGTTTGGAGCGCACCGGTTGGACGCTTCGAGGTCTCAGCAATGGAACTGAGTCGGTGGCCGCGCATTCTTTTGGAGTTGCTGTCACCGCGATGCTGATGGCGGACGAAATCGAGGCCCGCGGGCTCGAAGTTAATGCTGAACGCATTCTGCGAATGGCGTTACTACACGATTGGGCTGAGACTCGTGTTGGCGACATGCCGAAAACCGCCGCAGATTACTTTGGTGCTGACGCAAGAAGAGGCGCCGAAACAAAGGCGTTTGCGGACATTATTCGCGGCATCGGCGCTGCTGGATCCGTATATAAAACTCTGTACGACGACTATGAAGAGCGCGACAGCATGGAGGCGCGATTGGTTAAGGCAGCCGACGTCATCGATTTGTTGGTACAGGCATATGCGCTCGAACGGGCCGGAGCGAAGGGTCTCGATGAGTTCTGGGAAGTAGCGCACGAGGCCGACTTCAAGCTTCCCGCAGTCGCGCACGAGGTAGTTAGCGAGATGCTACAGTCGCTACTTAAAGCCCGGAGTGAGATCGCCAAGTAACCGCGATCATTGAAATACGATGCCAATGTTCGTCTTCGTCTTCGGACCGATTACTTTGCGTGGAGTATTGTTTGCTTCCCTGCTGTTCCTGGTAACGTTTCTGATCAGTCTTGCCGTAGTTTCGTTCATCCTCGTTAAGATTCCACCGAACTATTTTCACCCGGACCATCCGCGGGAATTTCTTTCTGAGCGCACTCCCATAATCCGGGTGCTTGGCATCATCGGGAAAAACCTTCTGGGCCTTCTATTGGTTGCTCTGGGAATCGTGATGTCGGTGCCTGGAGTTCCGGGGCAGGGCATCTTAACGATCCTGCTCGGAATAATGCTGCTGGACTTCCCGGGAAAGCGAGTGCTGGAATATAAGTTGGTTTCGAAGCCGCAAATTCACAAAACGATTAACAAACTGCGGCACAGATTTGGCAAGCCACCTCTGGTCGTTGATTAGATTGGCCTAACGGTTGCTCTTCGCACGCAGTTTAGCGCATAGCTGGCGCGAGGTTGCTGCTGTTGGAGATGAAATGCTGCGTCCCACTTGAGTCGCAAGGCAGCGGAGCATTTCAATTCGGGAGGGAACGACAAGAAAACGGCGCGTTGACAAGGAAAATCCTCTTTGTTAGCTTGAGCCTCTAATTTTCAGGACCACTGTGATCTTTGGAGTTTTTCCGAGACCCCTGTTCATGCCCAATTTAACCGCAGCTAAACCCCGCTCGCCTTCATGGCTGCTGTTCCTTTCAATACTGATTTGGGTTTCGCTCCTGGCGGGTTGTGGAATCTTTGGCACTCACAAAAAGGTCCAGGTGCCGCAACTTCTGACTCCTTTAGCTGAAGCAGATACTGCTCGGCTGATTAGCGAAGTTAACCGCCTGGCAGCCGTGCGATCACTTCACGGAAAAGTCGACATCGAGTTTGCGGACACATCTTTCGCCGAAACCGGCATCGCCGAAAAGTATCGCCAGGCTGACGGTATGATCACCCTGCAACGACCGGGCAAGATCTATTTGATTATTCAGGTTCCTTTCATTGCGAAAGACATCGCGCAAATGACCTCCAATGGTGAGAATTTTCGCGTTGCGGTATTGCAGGGCGACGACAAGTATCGTCGTTTTGTGAAAGGAACAAATAGCGCCGTTTACGAAAAACTAGATATGGACGGGAAGCAACCAGACTCGGAAAAACATAAGAAGGGAACGATGAACGCGAAAGAGACAGTGAGTGCGCTATCTAATTTGCGACCTCAACATCTAACTGACGCGCTCATGATTACCCCGATCCCGGACCCTGCCCGGAGCGGCCTCACGTACGCTCGAAGTGAGTTTTATCAGGAAGAACCAGACAACCGTCCCCAGGGAAAACGTGGGTTGCTAATTGTCAGGGGTTATTATTTATTGGAAGAGTTTTCCCAGCCGAGTTCCGGAGAAGCGCGCCTCCGGCGACGCTTTTGGTTTGACCGCGTAAATAGTGTGCGTCTGGCGCGTCTCCAATCGTTTGACGATCGCGGTCTTCTGATGACGGATGTTTCTTACTGGGACGAGAAGCCTTTTGGTGAGACAGGGCAAACTCGTTTGCCTTCGCGCATTGAAATCACTCGACCGCACGATCAGTACAAGCTAAGCATCGCTTACCAGGCGCCTGCCGAAGTTGAAATAGATCGCGAATACCGGCCTGAAGCCTTCATTCTGGAAAACCGCTGGCAACTACCCGAGGTCGATCTCGACGCCCGTCACCGCAATAAAGCCGGGGTAACTCCGTAAAGATATTCCGCGTAGTAGCTATTAACGCTCAGCCTGTATTAACATCGGGCATCTTAGCTAACCTGCTCTATTCGCGCGCCGCGCAACTCTGGTTACCTAATCGGATAGTTTGGTTACATGAGAACGATTCTAAAGGCTGAGAATCTTGTTAAGACTTATCGCGTGGGCAAAGTTGACGTGCACGCGCTTCGAGGAGTTTCGCTCGATGTTCACGAAGGCGAATTCGTCGCCATCATGGGCCCCTCGGGTTGCGGAAAATCGACGATGCTTCACTTGCTGGGTGGCCTGCTTACGCCGACCACTGGCCGCATCATAGTTGATGGCGAGGATCTAACCGCGGCCTCAGATGCGAAGCGTACTGACATTCGCCGGCGCAAGATTGGGTTTGTCTTTCAGCGCTTCAACCTTTTTCCAACGCTAACTGCCGAAGGCAATCTACGACTCGCCGAGCGCATTCACGGTAACGGAGGAGATGATCCCGACCGCCGTCGGGAAGTGCTGCGATTGCTGGGACTCGAAGACAAACTTCATCATAAGCCGCTGGAACTCTCAGGCGGTGAACAGCAGCGCGTAGCTTTGGCCAGGGCCGTCGTAACGCGACCGGCGATCGTGCTAGCCGACGAACCAACGGGTAATCTTGATTCGGAGAATTCCGCTCTTGTCCTGAACATGTTTCAGGAATTGAATTACCGGTTTAATCAAACCATCGTCATGATTACTCATAATCCCGAAGCCGCAGCAATGTGCCGACACATAGTACAAATGCGCGACGGTCACATCGTTGAACCGGCCGCCAGCGTCCAGATGTGAGCGGCTAAGTAACTTATTTACACCGTATTAAACGCTCGTTAGAATGCCCCAAATATCGCTGCGCTTACTGGCGCGTGAGTTGCTTGTTTGAGTAATGGAAAGGCACCCAGTTGTTGAACGCGCTTAAAAAGTTGTTTTTTTGGAATTACGCCCGAAACACCTGGCAATGGGACCTGTTGTGCGTCGTTATTCTAATTTTCATCTTTCTGACTCCCAAAAGCTGGTTCGAAAATAGCGAACGGCGCGGCGGCTTTTCGCATCAAAGCCCCACTGCCCAGACAGTTCTGTTGGGCCCTGAAGTTATTGAAAATGCAGAGGATAAGGGGCAAGTAGAACAGCAGTTACGGGCTGTTACCGGTCGTAACCACGTAAAGGTTCTTAATGTACGGAAGGTGTTAGACAAGGACGGCCGTACGCGAGCGTACGAGGTTGACATACGTTAGTCATCACTTATAATTGCGGGGTTTTTTGGCAAGGTGTACCCGGGAAATGGTTTTATAATGGTTAGAGGAGTTTTTATGAAAAGATTGGTTCCCCTAAGTTTTCTGTTAGCAGTGTTGGCAGGCGCTATGGTCGTCAGCTCTCCCAGGGCGACGAATGGACAGAGTGCCGGGTTAGTGAGTTCGGTTCTGAACCGAATGGAGCGGAACCGCCAGTCCCTCAGATCGCTCAAGGCAAGTCTCAGCATGGAGAAGTACAACGCGCAACTACACGATGCAGATCGCTATAGCGGATTTGTGTTGTATGTACCTGAGAGTGGGCGCGATGCTTCGGTGCGAATCGAATGGCAAAAACCCCAGCATGAGATTCTGACGGTCTCCAAAGGCCAGTACACTCTGTTTCGCCCACGCCTTAATCAGGCGATCGTCGGAAAGTCTGGTTCTGTGAAGGGCAAAGCCGGAGCCGGTGGCGTTTTGGAAATGATGTATATGACGCGCCAGCAACTGGAGGCGCGGTTTGAACCCGTCCAGGATGTGCGCGAAGAAACATTGTGGGGCGGCATCAGCACGATTCATTTGACGCTCGTTCCCAAGGGTAATGCAGGTTTCAAGTATGCCGAAATCTGGGTTGATTCCTCCGGCATGCCGGTGCAGACCAAAATCGTCGAGAAAAACGATGATGCAACCACAATGCGTCTGAGCGGCCTGGAAAGAAACCTGAAGATTTCTGCTGATGAGTTTAATGTCAAGCTCGATTCAAACGTGAAGATAGTTAAAGGCTAACGGTAAGCTGGATAATCAAGACTTTGGGGCTCTGGGTCACAGATCAGAGCCCCTTTCCATTTGGCCGAAATAGCAGGTGCGCAGTTGCGTTTCTGCGCCGGTGTCGCCTATCCTCGATCTCAAATACAGGTCGTGAGCTTTCACATTTAGCCGATCTTAGTTTCTCCGTAAGATGCGAAAAAGCAAATTCGTTAAGCTCAAACTTCGTCACGCCAGCTTCATCAGCCGGGCTTTGCTTTCCAGCCGGCATCCAGTGCTCGCGCATCTGATCCCCATGCGCCGCTGCAACCTGGCTTGCGGCTATTGCAACGAGTATGACCATAACTCTTCGCCAGTCCCTATAGACGTAATCAAACGGCGGTTGGACAAGCTCGCCTCCCTGGGCACATCCATTGTTACTATTTCAGGGGGCGAGCCGATGATGCATCCTCAGCTCGACGACATCATTCATCACATTCGCCTTCGCGGTATGATCGCGGGACTGATCTCAAATGGATACTACTTCACGCCTGAACGCATTAAGCGGCTGAACAACGCCGGCCTCGAGCATCTCCAGATCAGCATCGACAACGTGGAACCCGACGAGGTCTCGCGAAAGAGTCTGCGCGTGCTTGATAAGAAGCTGCGCTATCTCTCCGAGTATGCCGACTTTCACGTCAACATTAATTCGGTGATTGGCGGCGGCATCAAGAACCCTGAAGATGCCCTTGCGGTTGCGCGGCGCGCTGTCGAGCTAAAATTTTCCACCACTGTTGGCGTTATTCATGACAACGATGGAACCTTGAAGCCACTTTCGGCGAAAGAAAAAGACGTATTCCAGCAGGTAAAGAAATTGGGCAACAAAGACCACGCCCGCCTCAACTGGTTTCAGGACAGCATCGCGGAAGGCAAACCCTACAAATGGCGTTGTCGCGCCGGCGCTCGCTATCTCTACATCTGCGAAGACGGTCTCGTTCATTGGTGTTCCCAGCAGCGCGGTTACCCCGGAATCCCGCTCGAGGAGTATTCCATGGCCGACTTCGATCGGGAATACAATACCGAGAAATGGTGTGCGCCGACCTGCACGCTCCAATGCGTGCATCAGGTGGGAATTCTCGACAACTGGCGTGACCCTCAGCATGCGCCAGGTGTAACTAAGCCGGAAGGCTCGCTAAAAGATACTATCCAGGAAGTGCTCCGCGCTGAGTAAACGCTGCTAATTCCCAAAAGGATACTGTAAACTTCCTTATGCCAACCGTGCTGCGGATAGGCAACTTTCGCTTTTACTTTTTCAGCAACGAGCGAGAAGAGCCACCACATATCCATGTTAAGGCTGCTGAGAATCAAGCGAAGTTCTGGTTGAATCCAAGACAACTTGCCTCGAATTACGCATTTTCGAGCCGAGAGTTAAATGAGCTTGAGCGGTTTGATCGAGCAAAACGAGTCGTTTTTCCTGGAGGCTTGGAATGAGTACCTTCGCAAACACCGACGCTAAGTCTCAAAGAGCCTATGTGCCAACAACGGCGTTAGCCAAGTCCGTAGATTTTGATGAAGATATGCTGCACGTCCTACTTACCGACGGGCGGCGCCGTTCCTGGTCGCTCTTGAACAACTAAGCAACAGTTTCGTGAATGCTTCCGCCCACTGTAAAGAGTGTCACCGAGCTTGACAGTCCCAGACCAGAAAGTCGTCCGGCCATAATTACAATCATCTCGCCTTTCTCGACGGCGCCGCTTTCGAGCAAAGTTTTCTCCCCCACTTTGAGCATCTCTTCGGTAGTGTCCGCGTGCGGAACGATCAGCGACTCGACGCCCCAGATCAAAGCCAGCTCATTCTGTACTTCCTGAGAATTTGTCAGAGCAATGATTCGTTGTTCCGGCCGCAAAGCTGAGAGCCTGCGCGCCATCAATCCCGATTCAGTCAACACAGCCGTCACCCTGGTGCCCATCTCTTCCGCGGCAAAGGCAGCCGCTTCGCAAAGCGCGCGGCTCACGCGGCCCGATTGCCGTCCGGCCCACTGGGCAATCTTGTCCCGAACAGGCTCCTTTCCTGCCTCGGCTGATTCGATTATTCGGCACATCGTTTCCACCGCCGCAACCGGATAGAGTCCACTGGCAGTCTCATTAGAAAGCATCAGCGCATCGGTGCCGTCCCAAACGGCATTGGCCACGTCGGAAGCCTCCGCGCGAGTCGGCCGCGGGTTGGTCACCATCGATTGCAGCATCTGGGTGGCGGTAATTACCATTTTCCCCGCGTGCGCGGCCTTCTCGATAATCCGTTTTTGATAAACCGGAACCAGCTCGACGCTGGTCTCGACTCCTAAATCACCGCGCGCCACCATGACGGCGTCGGCTGTCGCGATGATTTCGTCGAGATGATCGATCGCTTCGGCCTTCTCAATCTTTGCCACCAGCGGCGCGCGTCCGCCGGCTTCGCGAATAAGAGTTTTCGCGCGCGAACAGTCTTCAGCGCGACGAACGAACGAAAGTGCGATGTAGTCAACATTCTGCTCCACCGCCCACTTCAGGTCCTCAATATCTTTCTCGGTCAACGAATCAATCGGGAGGGTAACGCCCGGCAGATTGATGCCTTTTCGTTCACCAAGCACACCGCCATTGATCACGCGGCAGACGACGTCCGTTTTCGTCGTGCTCTCTACTTGCAGGGCGATCGCTCCGTCGTCGAGCAAGACCGCCGTGCCCGGCTTGACGACATGGGCCAGGCCAGGGTAGTTCGTGGCCACCTGTTTCTCGTCGCCAATAATGTCTCTCGTGGTCAGGGTGAACGTATCGCCGGCTTTTAGAGTGACTGGCTTCCCATCTTTAAGTTGGCGTGTGCGAATCTTTGGTCCGGAAAGATCCACAAGCACAGCCAACGGCCGCTGCAGTTTTTTCGCGGCTTCGCGGGCACGCCGGATATCTTCCGTTTTTTCTTCACGCGTGCCGTGAGACATGTTTATGCGCACGCCGTTTGCGCCCGCACTGAGCAGACTTTCAATGACGGCCTGATCACGCGAGGCCGGTCCCAGCGTCGCGAGAATTTTTGCTTTCCGTACGGGTTTGGAATCCAATCTTCAGCTTCCTCTCATCAAATCGCTAATATAAACCGGGAACGATGGCCGGCACGCGGCGCGCGTAGTCATCAAAGTTCCGTCCGAAAGTTTCCCGCAGTAGCCGCTCTTCGCTTCGCACCCGAATTATCGTGCCCAGGAAGAAAACGACGACCGCAATGGGAATCGCCCGCCAGTGGCTGATAGCCAAACCGGTTGCCAGCAACATGCCCAGCATTCCCGCGTAGATCGGGTGTCGCACATAAGCATATGGTCCACTTGTGGCAAGCTTGTGTCCTGCGACCACGCGCGCGGTTATGCTCCATTCTTTACCAAGGCTTTTCACCGCTCCCAGAATTAACAACACAGAACCCACAGCCGCCAGAATCGCGAGCGCGCTTGTGGCGATTTCAACCACCATGTTGCCGGAAATTACGGGCGTGAATACCTGGCGACGCCCAGACCAGACAATCGCGTAAGATAAGCCCTGCAAAGCAACGCCGACAATCGAGCCGCGATCACTCTTGCGGTCTGGCGCATTCGGCGGTTTCTTACGAAAGATAAAGATACCTGCAAACACAAACCAACTTAAGATCACTACCGCGAAAACAAGTGTCGGCAGAAACTCAAAAGTGACTTTCATAATCCGATGCGCAAAGTTCCAGCTTATTCCAGACTGCCCGCGCTTTCGCTCGTTGCTACGTGTTCTTTTTCCAACTGCC
>DIYZ01000084.1:35052-35851 GCA_002427845.1 Chloracidobacterium sp. UBA6041
GGCTGCGCTGGTGTTTACTGTTTCTGCGTCTCTTTTTCGATCGACTTCTCAAGCTCCGTTGCGATGGACTCCTGGTAACCGATAAACCTGTTAACGAGTTGCCCTTCTCGCCCAAACACGAATGTTTGCGGAATAGTTTGATCGTCAGAGAGAAATAAATCCGTTAGGGTCTTGTCCGGAAAACCCAGCGAATACTCAATGCCGAGTTCCCTCGCGAAGTCTGCAACTTTGATGCGGTCGTCCGGGCCGCCCACATTCAGGCCGACTACCACTAGTCCTTTCGGCCGGTAACGCTGCTCCAGGAGCATTAGTCGCGGTATGCTCTCGCGGCAGGGCGCACACCACGTCGCGTAGAAATCCAGCACTAAGACCTTGCCTTTGTAGTCCGCCAGCGTTTCCCGCTTGCCGTCATTTAGCACCCAACCCAATTCGGTGCGGGCGTTCAATGGCGGCATGGGAAAGCTCGTGCTCGGCGGCCCGGAAATCACCGGCGTCGGCCCCTTGTCGGTTCTTTCCCGACTTGCGCATGAGCCCATGCAGATAGCGAGCAATATGACAAACGAGAACGTGAACAGTGGCCAGATGGATTTTGGAGACATCAGTGTGTAACCCGATAAGAGCCAAATATTCTACACGCATGGCCGCCCCGGCCACAGCGGAAGTTCGGCGTGACGATAAGGTCTGGGGCACTCCGCTAATCTGTCAGTCTCTTAGAGTGGACAAATCTGAAGAAGCTCGGGTTTCTCATTTACGATTCGCGATTTCCGATTTACGATTCACAAATGGATTTCCTTCAAAC
>DIYZ01000084.1:36054-78987 GCA_002427845.1 Chloracidobacterium sp. UBA6041
GAAGGCTTTATCTGCCATGTCAGCTTCGCAGTTAACGCGCGGCCATTTGTAATTCCCACGGGCTACGCTCGCGTAGACGATCAACTCTACATTCACGGTTCCCAGCTTAGCCGGATGCTCCGCACGTTGGCGCAAGGTGTTGATGTTTGCGTGGCGGTCACGCTTATTGACGGTCTCGTCCTGGCGCGCTCGGCTTTTCATCATTCGATGAACTATCGTTCCGTCGTAATCTTTGGACGTGCTTCCGTCGTTGAAGAGAAAGCGGCGAAGCTCACCGCTCTGCGCGCCTTTTCGGAACATGTTATTCCCGGCCGATGGGATGAAGCGCGCCAACCAACCGAGGCGGAACTCAAAGCCACGACCGTGCTGTCGCTACCGCTCGTGGAAGTTTCGGCCAAGGTGCGCACCGGGCCGCCGCTGGACGATGAAGAAGATTATGAATTGCCGGTTTGGGCCGGCGTTATTCCTCTACGGCTAATAGCACGCGAGCCGACACCTGATCCTCGTCTGTCTTCCCATATTGATTTGCCGCCTTACGCGCGCAACTATGCCCGACATCAGGACTAGACCGCCCTGACTGGATAAACAATGCGAACAAAGACCCCCATAAGGCGCACTCTGGCTCTGGTTCCTCTTTTCACCCTTTCGCTTGTGGCAAACGCAAAGTCACACGCTTCGCCTGCGGGCCGTTTGCAACCCGGGCTGCCCGGCGTCGCTGCGAGCCCGCTCAATTCGTTCATTCAAAAAAAGGTTGACGGCATTTGGTTAGGGGCTATCGAGGTTAGCGGCTTCAAACTGCGCTTGGCGCTAAAAATTACGCGGCGCGCTGATGGCACACTGACTGCCAAACTCGATAGCATCGATCAAGGAGCTAACGACTTACCGATCGACACAATAACCTTGGAAGGAGAAACAGTACGCTTCCAGGCGAGCACCCTTGGACTTAGCTTTGAGGGGAAACTCAACTCTGACAGCTCGGAACTATCGGGGCAACTAAAACAGGGGCCTGCTTCCCACCCCGTCATCTTCAAACGAACCGACAGACCGCCAACCCTTAATCGTCCGCAGGACCCACAAAAGCCTTATCCCTATGCGGCAGAGGAAGTCAGTTATGAAAACAAAACTGATAAGGTCAAACTCGCCGGAACTCTAACGTTGCCAAACTCGAAGAGACCGGTTCCGGCCGTAGTTTTGATTACCGGCTCTGGCCCTGAGGATCGAAACGAAACTGTTTTCGGGCATCGCCCCTTTCTCGTCATCGCTGACTATCTCACGCGTCGTGGCATTGCCGTCCTGCGCGTTGACGACCGCGGCGTCGGCGGCACGTCTCCCGGTTCTCCAGAAACAGACACGAGCGAAAACTTTGTGGCGGATGTTCTGACCGGGGTGGCGTTTCTCAAGAACAGGAAAGAGATTAATCCGCGACAAATCGGGCTCATCGGACATAGCGAAGGAGGCATGATTGCTCCGCTGGCGGCGGTGAAATCGAAAGATGTTGCGTTTATTGTGCTGCTGGCCGGGCCGGGGCAAAAGGGCGCGGACGTCGTATTGGCGCAAGGCGACCTGCTGTTGAAAGCGAGCGGCGCCGACGCGGAGACCATCAGGCAAACGCGAATCGTGTTCAGCAAAATATTTGTCATCCTGCAGAATGAAAAAGACAATCTCGCGGCCGAAAAACAGATCCGTGAAATGGTCGCCGCGCAGGTAGCAGGAATGACCGGTGACCAGAAGAAAACTTTTGCCCCGGTCGTCTCCACCATAGATTCCCAAATGCCTTTGTACTCTTCAGCCTGGTTTCGCTATTTCCTGTCATACGATCCTGCGCCCACCCTTCGTAGAGTGCGGATTCCGGTGCTCGCCTTGGTGGGTGAAAAAGATTTGCAGGTTCCGCCTCAGGAGAATTTGCGGCTAATTAAAGCCTCGTTGAAAACCGGCGGGAACAGAGATTACACTGCTCTCGTTCTGCCCGGACTAAACCACTTGTTTCAACACACCAATGGAACCGGATCGCCTTCCGAGTATGGGGCGATCGATGAAACTATCTCCGCCGATGCTTTGCAAACGATGTCGGATTGGATACTGAGACACACCAGCGTCGCAGCTCGCGCAACTACCGGGAAGCGCGCGAGAAAGTGATCCGGCCGCCTGGGCTTTCGTAAGCCGATCACCAATTGCGGCTCGATTTCCGGTTTGCAATATGTCTGCAAAGTTTACTTTCAAAAAAGGAAGTCTTTGGCCGCTGCTTGCGATCGTCGGACTGTTTGGAGTCACGGCGTTTTTGCTTCGCACTGAAGGGCGTTTGTGGATCTGTTCCTGCGGCAAGCTCTTGCTATGGTCAGGCAAGGTCTGTAGTTCAGATAACTCTCAACACTTCTTCGATCCTTACAGCTTCACGCATGTGCTTCACGGTGTAGTTTTTTTCTGGCTGATAGCCTGGCTCCTGCCGCGTTGGAAATCATCGCGGCAGCTAACGCTCGCCATCGCAGTGGAAGCTCTGTGGGAAGTCTTTGAAAACACCAACTTCATTATTGCGCGGTACCGCACGGAGACAGCGGCGCTTGGATATCAAGGCGACAGCGTAGTCAACTCTTTCGGCGACATTATCTGTTGTGTGGGTGGCTTCATGCTCGCGCGGCAGCTTGGTTGGCGCCGCTCTCTGGCGGTGTTTGCAGTGTTGGAACTGGTTTTGATCCTTTGGATCCGGGATAGCCTGCTGCTGGAGATCCTCATGCTGCTTTTTCCTATCCACGCAATTAGGGCGTGGCAAATGTGCATGTAGCAATTCAAGATTTACGATTCCAACTTCACGCGGTAGCATACCTACGCGAATGATTGATTTGGATCACTACATCGGCCAGGTGCTTGACGAAAAGTATCGCCTGGAGCGACTGCTGGGCCGGGGCGGGATGGGTGCCGTTTATCTGGCTAGTCATCTCGGCACTGAACGCTACGTTGCGCTCAAGTTGATCACCCCGCAGTTCATGCGTAACCCGGAGTTTGTGGCGCGCTTCAAACGCGAAGCACGCGCTGCCGGTCGCTTGCGCCATCCCAACGTTGTCGATGTTACTGACTTCGGATTCGCACAAGCGGGCGGCGAGCCCGTCGCTTATCTGGTAATGGAGTATCTCGACGGTTGTACACTCGGCGATGTCTTGACCGAGGAGAAGCGCCTGCCGTTGGAATGGGGGGTGGATATTCTCGAGCAAGTCTGCTCAGCCGTGCACGAAGCGCACCAACAGGGAATTGTCCATCGTGACCTAAAACCCGATAACATCTGGCTCGAACCAAACCGGCTGGGTGGTTATCGAGTCAAGGTGCTCGACTTTGGTATCGCGAAACTCGCTGAAACCGATGTTTCTGTAACCGACGCGTCGGCTTCTCCGACTTCCGCTCCCGCAGTGGACGCACCAGGCCGGCACGCTACGCAGGGTATCGCCGCAGGGTTAAGCAAGACTGCCTCCGCAACATCGCATACTAACGGCGGAGACCTGGAGAAGGACACTCTCGTTTATGCGATCGAGCCCGACGGAGAAGCTCTCGCAAAACATGATGCCCAACGTTCAAATGATCTGCCGCGTTCAAATGAACATGACCCAACGCAACTTTTCGCCGAGTCTCCGCCGCGCACAATCGAAACAAGCACCAATCCTCTTCATTCAGGCGACGACGACGGCGATGGAACTCTAATGTTCGATCGCGATACGCAGCGAACCACGCTCGGTAAGCAAACGGCATTCGCTGCAATCAATACGCGAGGGGCCGAGTTGACGCGCGTGGGCGCCATTATGGGGACGCCGGTTTACATGTCGCCCGAGCAATGTGCTGCCAAACCTTTGGACGCACGCTCCGACATCTACAGTTTGGGCGTGATCGCTTACCAGATGCTTGCGGGCTCGCCGCCTTTTGCGGGCGAAACAGGCGGCGTCATGCGGGAGCACATCAACCTTCTGCCGCCGCCCTTGCGCGAGCGAAACAAGAAAGTGCCAAAGCGCGTGGCGCAGGTTGTGATGAGTGCACTTTCCAAGAAGCCGGAAGATCGTCCACAGACCGCTGCTGCGTTTGCCAGTTCATTGCGAGCGCAGGCTGAAGGCATCGGATCGCTTTATCGGCGCGCGTTCGCACTGTATAGCGAATACTTTCCCAAGTTTCTCAGGCTCTCGCTCATCGCACATATTCCCGTCATCGTGTGTACGCTCTTGATGATTGTTTTAGAACTGGGTGAAAACTCTCTTACTCAACACGGATTGGCGCTCAAAGTGTTGTTTTTCATCGCCCTGGGGTTGCTCGGGTTGCTACAAGTCGCCGCTTACTTTGTGGCCGCATCAGCCATCTCAGGCATGACCGCAATCATCGTCACCCAATTGACAGTAGCGCCGTTGCGTCCAGTCGAATTGCGGACCGCTTTCGCCGTTCTGAAAAAACGCTGGAAGCCATTTCTGAAAACAGCCATTCGCGTCACACTACGCATCGCAATCGGCTTCATACTTCTGGTCATTCCCGGCATTGTCATGACCATCCGTTATGCGCTTTACGCGCCCGTGGTCCTGATCGAAGGCCTGGAGAAGAAGGCGGCCTTGCGACGAGCTCGTGAGCTGGCGGCGCGTTCCTGGCGCACAATCGTTATTGTTTCGCTGCTGCAAGTTCTAATTCCCATAGCCGTAAGCGCAGCGCTGGGCCGCATAACTGTGACGGCGCGAAATAACGGGCTACACGTAATTAAAACGTCCACCACGGGTCAGATTTATCAACAGCTCTCGGGCCTTATAAACATTGTGATCGTTCCCTTGATGTCGATCGTGCCGGCGTTGCTCTATTTGAAGATGCGCCAACTGGGTGGCGAGACACTTGGTGAAGCGCTGGCCCAGATCGAAGAAGTGGACACGAAGCGCAGTGAATGGCAACGACGCATGCGGAGGCGGCTAAGTCTCCACACTCCCCGAACGAATACACCCCGTACCTGATTCGCGATTTTCTGGCTGAACACTAGCATCGCGCACAATCCCTTCTTACACGCAAATCAAAATGAGATAACAGTGCAGGCGCTGCGCTGTCGCTGAAAGGAAGTTAACTAAAGCCTAACCGCGTAAGTTACAAGTATCGCTCCCGCAGGATCGCCAGGTGGTGAGCGACGTGGCCGGCGATGATGTAACCAAGGGCGCGGACAGTGAAAGAGTTGCTACCGGCGATGCCGCTGCGCGACCAGGCCTCCGGCGGAAGATTGCGGAAGAATGCGAGCGTAGCCACACGAATCGCGTGGAATTCTTCAACGTGCCGCATCCAGGAAATCTGGTCGGCTGCAGCCGCTGCGACGGCAATATTCTGATCGAAGCTCGGAAGCGGATCGGGGAAGCCGCGCGCAAACCATAAAGCGCGGAAGAGAAAAGTTCTTTCGGTGTCGTTCACATGACTCAACAACTGGCGCATGGACCACTTGTCCGGCGCGTAGCGATGCAGCGATTGTTCGTCGCTGATCGCCGAGAGAAACGGAACTGTTTCTTCTAACTGAGACTCGAGCACACTCAAAATATCTTCGCTCGTGATCAGATCAGTGTAAGTGGAGTAGTAAGCGGCTGCTTCGTTTGGTTCTGGACGTCCTATCATGGCTTATCTAAATTTGGGCTGGTGCCGTTGGGCAATTTTTGTTTCGATTTACTGCAACGCCTGCGAGTCACCTGATTTTGGCTGGTGTCCGTTGTTTGAGCTCACCGGATTCCCGACAATAGTATCCAGCAGCTTGCGGATTTCGTCGCCGCCGGCCGCGGGAAGGCTTGCGATTCTGCCATCAGTATTGACCAACACGGCGGTCGGCGTCGCCGTCGCCCCGTACTTCTCTCCGACTTCACGGGCTTTCTGCAAAAGGACCTGTCCCAGGCCGTTTTTCGCTACGTTAACAAAGTTTTCTTTTATCGTGCCCCGGCTGATCAAAGCAATTGTCAGCTTATGACTATGGGCCTGTTGCCAGTTTTTGATTTCCTCAAACAGCACAATGCAGGGACCGCACAGCGGATTAGTGAAGATGAGTAATAATGGTTTGCCATAACTTAGTAACTGATCCAACGATCTGCTGCCGCCGTCATAAGCAGGAAGGTCAAAGTGGGGCGCAATTGAATCGACGGGTAATCCCAGAGGTAATTTTGCAGCCTCCGCCTCTAACCGCTTCCGTCGCTTTTGCAAATAAAACAGTATTGCCGCCGCGACGATAAGCACGCCAAGCACTGACAGCCATTGAGTCACGCTGAGGTGAACCAGCGTTTGCATGATGTCCGGACTTGGTTCGCTGCGCCCCTGCAAGAGCAGAAACACCGCTCCAAGCGCGAACACGACGTTGCGAACAAGCGTTGACCAACCCAGCGGTCGAGAGTAAAGCTGACCAAAACAGTGACAATCGTGCGTGCGGCCCTGTGCGAGGTTTACGCCGATGGCCACTACGAACAGGCCCAACAGCAATAGGCCCGCGAGCGCGCTCCACCAAACCGAATTACTAAAAAGAAGCCCGGCCGCGACGCTCAGCTCAAGAAACGGCAGAACGAATGCCAGCGTCGGCGCCAGCGGGTTAGGTGCGCCGAAGTCTTTTACAGCCTTCCGCGTGCCGGGCTGGTCAATTAGTTTCGTAACTCCGGCGATGCCAAAGACCGCGCTAAGCGCGATTCGAACGAAGACGATTGCCAGCAGCATAGTCAAAAAGAAGAGTCAGCACTCAGGATAACGAAGTCAGAAAACCTTGACTAGTTTAGCCCAGGCAAGGGGAAACGGGGAAAAGGCGAAAGGGTTGGCACAAGCTTGAAGCACGGCCGCGAAGATCGTCTTTAGCAACCCTTCATAGTATTCTTGCGCACGGCGCGCGTGCACGTTAGCCCGCGTTTCTTGCGCTCCATTTTTCGTCGCAGCGGCAAAATTAGTCCAAGTCCAAGATCGGGGGAACCTGGGTCGGGCCGGAACCGTTTCTTATGTGCGGAGTGTCCACGAAGAGGCGGGCTTCCCATTAATCTAAAGCGGAAGGAACAATTCTATGTATTGCCCGGCATGTGGCACACCGATGGCTGATGGTCTCAGTTATTGCAATCGCTGCGGAATGAATCTGAAGGAGCGGACCGAGCCGAGAACCGGCGCGATCGCTGCGTTCCTAACAGCTATCACTCTGATTGGCGTAATAGGGTTAGGCATTATGTTGGGTGGTGCTCTGACACTCAGTGAAGAAGCTCACCTTGGTGAAGACGTCGTCGGCCTTTTCATGTTAATGACTTTCGCGATGACGGCTTTAATCGAGTTTCTCCTTGGCAGACAGCTCTCAAAAATCACCGGCTCGAGTGAGCGGAAAACCAGGAACTTGCGACAACCACCCGCAATGCAGAATGAACTTGGTCCGGCGCAACCACGAACGTTGCCTGAACCAATCCCAAGTGTCACTGAGAATACAACTCGAACCCTGGAATACTCGCGCAACGAGCCTTTGAAATAACGAGCCTGGCGCTCCAACTCTGAAGGAGAAACACTAACGTGAAGAAACTTGCCCTGCTGATAGTCCTGATGTCGCTCGTCGCAGGCTGCCATCGAATACACGACGAGATTGCCGGCTCGGGCCACACGCAAAAGCAAAAGCGCGACGTGTCTTCATTCAAATCCATTTCTACCCAGGGTGCGTTTGATATCGACGTCGTAAGCCAAAAACCACTGGGTCTGGAGATCGAAGGCGACGACAACGTACTGCCGTTGGTCACCACCGAAGTTTCAAACGGCGTGCTCTACGTAAAGAGTCTGCGCCCTTACTCAACATCACAGCCAATCACTCTAAGAATCGCCGTACCGGATCTTGAGGGTCTTTCCGTATCAGGAGCAGGAACAATCAACGTTTCCGGATTGAAGAGCGAGAAGTTTGAAATTGATGCGAACGGCGCACCGACGATTAAGGTCTCCGGAGAAACGAAACTCGTCGACATCGACACGAACGGCGCCGGCAATATCGATACGCACAAGTTGCGCGCGGCGCGTGCGGTAGTCGATTCAAAGGGAGTTTCCCGCGTGGAAGTTTATGCCGGCGAACAACTGGATGTATCAGTCGCCGGACCGTCGCACGTGACATACGAAGGTAACCCGGTTGTGAAGCAAACGGTTCATGGGCCAGGCAGCGTGGACAAAAAAGAATCCGAGGGAAGCTAGGCCCTTCACTTTTTTCCTGATCGACCCGGATCTGTAATCGGTTAGAAATTCTCACTAGCCGAAATGTCTGTCGTGTCAGATCGTCGGCATTTTTCTGTTGACATTCCACTCATTACTGAATAACTATTTGCAATCATCGAAAGGAGCTTACTTCCCCAATGACCTATGTAGTTGTTGAGTTGTGCGTTGATTGCAAATATACCGACTGTGCTGCCGTGTGCCCGGTCGAAGCATTTCATGAGCTGCCTGACCGTCTCTACATCAATGCCGATACCTGCATCGATTGCGATGCGTGCGTGCCGGAGTGTCCGGTAGAAGCAATATTCGCCGACACGAACGTGCCTGAAAACTACGCTCACTGGACGCAGATCAATATTGACGAAGCTCCGAATTATCCGGTGATCAGCGCAAAGATTCCGGCGCTGCATGGTCCAACCTGCACTGGTCCGGAAGAGTAAACGCCACCCAGACCTGATCACGGGATTATTCAGAAGCGGGCCGGCAAATGCTTGGCTCGCTTCTTTGATCTAAAGCAAGGTAGACCATTCCCCGGCAGCTTCGCGCTTGATCAGGTCCTTGATACAATCCACTCATCATGAAGTCGGTTCTTGCCTTCATCGCGATTTGTTTCCTCAGCTCATTCGCCTGCGCGCAGTCCGGACGCCGGGCAAAAGAGGTTGGCACTCCGGTGCCTGTTCCCGAACAGGAAGTGAATGAACCTAAGCCAAAGCCCCCATCCCAGGATGAAGCGGCTCCAGTGACAGCAGAAAAGAACCAGGACTATCGCTGCTCCGAGGATGGAAGTCTCGCCAGAATTCTCGATACAGACACACCCGGCGAGCGAGTCCTTTCCAGCAAAGAAGTGGATACACGACTGGTGATAACTGCCAAGCCCAAGCCGTCATACACGAAAGAAGCTCGCCGCAACGGTATCGAGGGGTTCGTTGTTCTGAAAGTTCTGTTTTCGGGCGATGGTAAATTTTCGCGCCTAAGAGTTACGAAAGGACTTCCTGCCGGTTTGACGGAAAACGCGATTCGCGCCGCCTGCAAGATAGAGTTTAAGCCGGCAATAAAAGACGGCAAACCTGTCTCGCAATGGCTAACGGTTGAGTACGTGTTTCGTCTGGCTGACTCCTCGATCTTTAGTCCGTGATTTCCGCGAAGGACATTAGCAAGTGAAAACCCGGTCACTCCCAATCATTACGATCGGAATTGCCATGAAGCGTTCTGCTCTTTACCTCGCCATCGTTTTCTATTTACTGGCGGCTTTCCCTGGTCAGGCCCCGGTATCTGCAAAAGACACGTGGACCAGCGTGCGCTCGAAGAATTTCCTGCAAGGAGGGACAGCGGGTCACTCAGATGGGTAAATTCCTGGAACAGATGTCCGCGAATGTGCCAATGGAGCAGGCCGTATCCGCGTGAATCCGCGTTTATCTGTGGCCAATTCTTCTTCTGCAACTTGAAGGTCACATTCCTGTGTAACGGCTTGCGCGGTGCAATCCGCTTCGCCAGGGCCGAAGGCGGATTATATCGTCGCTGAAGTTATATGGCATGATTAAACCCCGGCTGGTAAAACAAACTTTAGTTTGCAAGCGTTGAATTATTCGTAACGCAAACTGTTAGTTTGCGGCGGTTGGATTCTTCGCCTTAAGCCGAGAACTCGAGCGCAAGCCAACAGTTCGTGTTACATGATTCCGAGCCGAAAGGAGTTTGCCTTGATTACCTGTCGCAAGATGACCGCCGCCGATGTCACCGAAGCATTTGAGATGCTGCGCGTGTTTCTAAATGAAGATGAACACTATCTCGCCAGCAGCAAAGCTTACGGCGATCGCGGATTTCAGGGACTAAACGATGCGCTCGATCTCTTTCTCGAGCAACCCGAGCTGGGCTTTGTGTGGTTGGCTTATGACGGGAAGGGCGCCGCGGGAGTTTGCGTAATCTGCTATGCAATCTCTACCTCGATGGGCGCGGTGGTTGCGAAGCTCGACGACGTTTCAGTCAAAGCGGATCGGCGTGGCCAGGGAATCGGCACAACTCTTTTGGAACAACTGAAAGAACAACTTAAAAAAGAGGCAGTGACCCGCATCGACGTCGGCGTACACCTCGAGAATCCGGAAGCAAGAAGATTTTACGAACGGCTGGGCTTCGTAGCATTGAATGAAGAGCGGTTGGCCTGCGTGATCTAATTGCTTGTCAGGAAAATCAGCCGCGGATTCGCGCGGATAAACGCGGATCGGAAAAGCCAAATCAAATTCGCGGGCCGAGCGAAAGACAAGGAGCGTGTTAGTGAAGACCCTATTTTGATCTGTTCAGATCCGCGTTTATCCGCGTAAATCAGCGGCCAATTCTTGCTCCGATCGAAATCATTGCCGGCCCAGGTTGGCAATCTCTTCGAAGTATTTCGCAAATGCTACCATGCCGCCTGATGCCTGCTGCCAATCAAAATTTTCATTCGGCGCGTGATAGCCATGTTCGGGCAGCGACAAGCCGAGAAACAAGACTGGACACTTCAAGACTGCTTCAATACTCGTCATCGCTCCGATCGTGCCCCCATCGCGCACAAACACTGCGTCGCGCTCAAACGCAAACTTGACCGCCTGCTTCAACAACCCCGGCAGCGGACCGTCCATCGGAGTAAGAAACGCGGGAGCTGCGTGCTCAAACTGCATCTTCACATCGGGGTTCTTCTGCTTTACCGCCGCCTCAATCAGTTTCCTGATCTTTTCCGGATCCTGTCCGGGTACCAGTCGGCAAGAGGCTTTAACTTCCGCGCGCGGCGGCACGATCGATTTGAGTCCCGGCCCCTGATAACCACCCACCAATCCATGTATTTCCAATGTTGGCGCGCCCCAGATCCTTTTCATCACTTCCAGCGAATCCTCCGTGCGCATGAGTTTTAAGTGGTGCGCCTGCTTGAATCCGCTCGCCGTAAAGCCGGAGTTGGCCCAATCGTTTAACTCGGCCTCTGATGGCGGTATCACATCGTCGTAAAAGCCATTGATCAGGACCGTGCCGGTTGTGGGGTCATAGATGTCGCAAACAACTTTCATCAACTCTGCGATCGGGTTGCGAGCTACACCGCCAACTTCGCCTGAATGCGTATCGGTGGTGCCTGTTTCCAAAGTCAGCAGAAATCCGAGCAGTCCGCGTAACCCGGCGGAACAGGCTGGACGCTCTCTTGATACCCAGACCGTGTCTGAGACGACCACCGAATCCGTGCGCAGGTCTGCAACGGCCTTCGAAATGATCTTTTCAAAATTCGGCGACCCAATCTCTTCTTCAAATTCCCAGAGAAAGCGAATGTTGATAGGCACGCCCGCCTCTTTCGCGGCGCGAGCGCCGTAAAGAGCCGCGAGCGCGGGCCCTTTATCGTCAGTTGTGCCGCGGCCAAAATAGCTGTCGCCCTTCTTCGCCATCACGAAAGGTTCCGTGTCCCAGGGTTCCGTTTCCTTCGACGCCGGCTGCACGTCCATGTGATTGTAGACGGTCACGGTTGGCAAGTTTTTGTCTGCGCCAAAAACACCATGCACAGTTGGGTTGCCATTGGCGACTTCATATATCTCGACGTTGCCGCCGAATCGACGCAGCGTTTCAACCGTTAAGTCGACGCCTTTGCGAATGTCTTCCGCGTAAGCAGGATCGCAGGACACGGTGGGGGTTTCCACGAAACGCTTCAGCAGAGCTTCGTATTCGTCGCGGTGATCCTCGGCAAAGGAGAAAAGTTGATCTCGATCAAGCGCGTTCGCCATTCTGGGAAATCCTCCGGTTCGGAATAGTTAAAAGCGGTTGCCAGACATTCGCGTCGGTCCAGGCAAAAGTACCGATTGCGGAAATTTGTCCTGCCAATCATTCGGCTCACCAATCGCGAAATCCTGGTTTCGGCAGCTAGTGTAATCAAGATAGGCATCAAAACCCTAAAACAAACTGGAAATGTTCGAACGTTTGGGAAGGTAGAGGGCAACGTTTTTCAAAGCTAAACTCACTAACTCCAGAGAACCGAGCGGCACTTTTTCGTCGAATTTTCATCCGCCTGCATGAAATTCCCGCAGTATTCTGACCAATGGGGAAGGCTTTTCATTTCGCTGAAAAGAATTAGCGAAGCTACCGGCCTGCGCACACTTTCAGCGGGGTTGGTTCTTCGTGTTATTCTGGCTGCCCCGCTTTCGCCTGGCAGGCTCGCGAGGCGCGTAATATTATCGGGTTCGGAACCAGGACATTAGGAGGCTTTCGTGAGAACAAGATTTTACCTTCCGGCTGCCATGTTGATTCTTCTGGCGCTTTATGTGCCGGCAATTACTTATTCACAACAGAACGGTTCCGCGCGCCGGCAAACCAGCTCATCACCCGCAGATCCGCCCGTCGCGAAGGCTGCAACGAGTTCTGGAGCAGGCAGCACCACCGCAGCAGTGAAGAGCGATCTGGCAGAGGCGCTATCGGTAATTCAGGAAAATTATATCGACGGTAAGAAGCTCGATTACAACAATATCTTCAAATCATCCATTAGCGGGATGTTAAGCGTCCTCGACCCGCATTCGACCTATTTCGATGCCGCTGACTTCGCTGCCTTCAAGACCGAACAGCGTTCCGAATATTTTGGTATCGGCGCAACTATTGGTGACCTGCGCGAGGGCGATCAAATTAATACTTACATTCGTGCCACCTTCGAAGATTCGCCTGCCGCGCGTGCGGGGCTGCGTTATGGCGACAAGATAACTGCTGTTGACGGACAGTCGATGAAGGGCAAGACGTTTTCCGAAGTCCGCAAGTTTTTGTTGGGAGCGCGCGGCACTGTTGTCAAAGTCACTGTCGAGCACAACGCTACCGGACAAAGTGAAACCGTCACTATCACTCGCGATGCGGTATCGCTGCCGTCGATTCCGCAGGCCTACATGGTCCGCCCCGGGGTTGGTTACATAGCGATGACCGGGGGATTCAACTATACGACTGCGGATGAGTTTCAGGCTGCGCTCGCGGATCTTCATTCCAGGGGTATGACCACTTTGGTTCTTGACCTGCGCGGAAACCGTGGCGGCCTTTTGATCCAGGCGGTGAAGGTTGCTAATACGTTTCTGCAACGTGACCAGTTGATCGTTACGCAAAAAGGGAGAATGCGGGGAAGCGTTGACACCTTCGTCGCGCAAAACGACTCGCCGGATCCGATTCCTTTAGTTGTGCTGGTGAATAACGACACCGCTTCCGCCGCCGAAATATTGGCGGGCGCTTTGCAGGATCATGATCGGGCATTAATCGTTGGCGAAAATACGTTCGGCAAAGGATTGGTGCAGTTACCGATGCAACTCGAATACGATTCGGCGCTGCTCTTAACTATCGCCAAATACTTTACGCCTTCCGGACGCCTGATCCAGCGTGACTACTCCAACTCGGGTTTCTACGACTACTACACGCACGGCGGATTGTCAGCCACTAAAGACTCAACGCCACCTCAACCCACCGGACCGGAGAGCCACACCGATATCGGTCGTGCCGTGTACGGCGGCGGCGGTATCGCACCAGACGAGTTGGCTAAGCCCGAAAAGGCTACGCTTGCCGAGGGCCGTCTGGTGGATTCACTTTTTGCTTTCTCGCTGGAGTTAACGACGGGACGCGTAGCAGGTTTTGAAAAATACAAAGTGCAGCTGCCAATTGAGTTTAACCACGACCTTCAAGCCACAGACTTTCCTGTGACTGATGCGTTATTCAAGGAATTGAAGCGTTTCGTAACCGCCAAACCGATATTTAAAGTGACTCCGGAACAGTTGGATCGATCCCGCTCGTTTGTCGAACGGCAACTGCGTTTTGATCTCGCGACGGCCGCCTATGGATCGATGGCCGCGTTGCAAGTGTTCAATGAAAGCGACCCGCAAATCGCCCGCGCGGTAGATGTATTGCCGCGGGCGCGCGAGTTGGCGCTGGCAGCGAGGCGCGCGCGAGCACGTTCTTAAAACTAAGTAGGACAGGCATTCTTGCCTGTCGCGTCGTTGTTCTTCCAAACGACGACAGACAAGAATGTCTGTCCTACAGCAACAACACTATTTTGCCAAAGCTTTCGTTCGATTCCATGCGAGCGTGCGCTTCGCGAATCTCTTCCATCTTATAGACTCGATCAACCACCGGCCGGATTGTTCCCTCTGCCAACAGCGGCACTACATGGTTGGCGAACAGACGCGTGGCTGTGGCCTTTTCTTCCGCCGAGCGCGCCCGTAGCACCGTGCCGACGATCGTTAATCGTTTTCGCATTACCATACTGAAATCCAGCGTCGCTTGCGCGCCGGCAGTTGTTCCCACCAGAACCAATCGTCCTTTGGTCGCCAGGGCTGCGAGATTTGCCTCCAGGTATTTTGCGCCCACCAGGTCCACGATGACGTTAACGCCACGGCCGCTGGTCCACTCCTGAACGGCGGCGGCAAACACTCGCGCGTCATCATTCACTACGATGGCATTACTAAAACCGTATTCCTTCGCGCGCTCCAATTTGTCGGCAGTGCGAGAAGTTCCAAACGCTTTCGCACCGGCGGCGCGTGTGAGTTGTGCAGCCGCTGTTCCCACTCCTGAGCCGGCCGCATGGACCAACATCGTTTCGCCCGGCCTGAGTCCAGCCCGCGTGAACAACGCATCGTGAGCAGTTATGAAAACTTCAGGCACCGCTGCGGCTTCCGCCCAGTCAAGATTTGCGGGAATCTCTGCCAGATGATTCTCAGGCACGACCACGTATTCGGCCTGCGCGCCGCCTGCGGTTATCCCAAAGACGCGCTGGCCTCGTTTCCAGAAACCCACTTCCGCGCCAATATCATCAACTTCTCCGGCAAACTCCAGGCCGGGAATATTCTGCGGATAACCCGGCGGTGCAGGGTAATGGCCCAAACGCTGCAACACGTCAGCGCGATTCAGGCCGGCCGCGCGCACGCGTACGCGCACGCGATCCGCTACCGGTCGCGCCGGCGTTTCGGTTTCGCGGATTTCCAGCACTTCGCTGCCGCCGTGAGCGGTGATTGTTACTGCTTTCATGGAAGGGATGGTAAGGCGTAAACGGTGAACGGTAAATGGCAATCGGCTGATGTTTCTATTTGATCTTCTCTGTGCCCCTCCGTGTTGTCACTGATTGATGGTGAGCGGATCTTGGGGCTCTGCCCTCTGATGTGCGGAAGGTCTTTGACAGTCTTTGACCTTCCGAAAGCCTCTCTCTAATTCCTTGGGGCTATGCCCCAATTTAGGGGCGCAGCCTCATTGAGTCATACAAGTCGCAGCCGGTGGGCAGAGCCGCCACCGGACATTAGACGGCAGAGCCGGCGGCAATTAATTCAAGGCTCGCGATCCACGTTTACCATTTGCGATTCACCATCTACTATTTACGTCCCCAGCCATGAAGGACAAGCTTCTAATCATCGTCAACAATGCTGCCGCCAAAGCCCGGCAAGCGTGGCCTATTGTTCGGAAACACCTCGAAGCCGGAGGCATTGACTTTGCCGCCTACGAAACTACACAGCCGGGCGACGCAACGATACAAACTCGTGCTGCACTGAAGAGTGGAGTGAACACCATCGGCGTAGTCGGTGGCGATGGCACATTGAGCGAAGCCGCCGAAGGTTTTTTTGAGTTCGGCGAAGACGTCGAAGATCTTCCTTCTCAAATTAATGTCGAAGCCTGTCTGGCAATACTTCCCGCCGGTACTGGCGATGATTTCGCTCGTAGCCAGATGGGCTGGCGAGAGCCAATGGAAAAGTGGATTGACATTCTAATTTCCCAATGTCGTACGCGGGGCGATGCGAACGTTCGCCTGGTGGATGTACTGTACGGTCTTTGCGATGGGTATAAAGCTCCGTTCATTTGCTTAAACGCGTCCACGATGGGAATCGGCGGCGAGACAGCTGCGCGCGTCGCGGCACAGGGAAACTTCCTGCGCAGGTTTTCCGGTGAAGCGAGGTTTGCAGCCGCGGCTGTGGCAGCTCTGGCCGGCTGGCGGGAACGACGCGTACGAGTCTCCATAGACGATCGCGAGGTTATTGAGGGTAGAATGAATCTGACGGCAGTAGCGAATGGGCTTTACGCAGGGGGCGGCATGATGCTTTCGCCGCAAGCAAAAATTGATGACGGGAAACTGGATGTCGTGACTGCGTCTGGTTTGAGTCGCGCGGAGGTTGTGCGCGAGCTCGCGCGAATACATAAAGGCGGACATGTCGACAACCCGAAGGTGAGGATCGTGCAGGGTAAAGGCGTCAGCATCGAAACCTTCTCTCCTGAAGATGCTATGCCGATTGAAGCTGATGGAAACGTGCGCGGCCTGACACCGGTGGAATTTCGGGTTATGCCGCTAGCGCTGCGGTTTGTGGTTGGGCAAAATGAAAAATGAGAAATGAAAAGTGAGGAATGTAAAATTTTCTTGCTCTAGCCAATTTCCATTTTTCATTTTTCATTCTTTTCAATCTCCACAATCTTTTCCAGCCTTCGCCGGTGGCGCTCCTCGCCCGTAAATCGCGCCGCGACAAAAGCACGCACAATCTCGAGCGCGAGCTCTTCGCCAATCACGCGCGCTCCCAGACAGAGCACGTTGCAGTCGTCGTGTTCTCTTGATTGGTGTCCCGAGTAGGTATCACCACAGAGCGCGGCGCGAATTCCCTTGAGCTTGTTGGCGGCCACCGAGGCGCCGACGCCGCTGCCGCAAATGAGAATGCCAATATCGGCCTGGTTATCTTGAATAGCTTGGCCAACTTTCAACGCGTAATCTGGATAGTCGTCCGGCCGCGAACCGACGTGCGTGCCGAAATCGAGAATCTCATGTCCCGCGGCATCAAGTTCCTTGATCACCTTTTCATTGAGCGGATAACCGCCGTGGTCTGCTCCGATTGCAATTCGCATTTATCAAATCAAAGCCCTGGCATGCGTCAAAACATTGTCCACATTAAAGCCCAACTCGCGCATGACCACATCGCCGGGCGCTGAAGCGCCGAAGCGTTCCAGGCAAATCACATCGCCCTGTGGTCCAACATAACGATCCCAACCCTGACGCACACCCGCCTCGATCGCGAGACGCGCCGTAACGGCGGGTGGAAGAATTTCGTTGCGATATGCTTCTGGTTGCTCTTCGAAGAGTTCCCAGCACGGCATAGACACGACGCGCGTGGCGATACCGTCCGCTTGCAGTTTTTCACGCGCTTCCATCGCGAGGGAAACTTCAGAACCAGTCGCGATAAGGATCAGTTGCGGAGAAGAAACCCGGTCGCTACCACCACCCCTGCCGGGCTGCGCGGCTGGGGACCCCGATCCGCTCCCGGTTCTGACAGGATCGCGCGCTAGATCGCTCGCCCCGTTGGTTGTTTCTGCTTCGGCAAGAATGTAAGCGCCCCGACGCAAACCTTCCGCCGAGCCGTAGCGGGTTCGATCTATCAATCCAACTTTCTGACGCGTCAGGGCAAGGGCGGTGGGCGCGTGGCGTCGCAGGATCGCAAGGCGCCAGGCTTCACTCACCTCTGCTGGGTCGGCGGGACGAATCACGAAAAGTTTGGGAATCGCGCGCAACGCGGCGACGTGTTCGACTGGTTGATGTGTTGGTCCATCTTCGCCAAGTCCGATCGAGTCGTGCGTGAAAACGTAAATCACCTGCACTCCCGAAAGGGCCGCGAGCCGGATGGCGGGACGCATGTAATCCGAGAACGTCAAAAACGTTCCACCGTAGGGAATCAAACCACCGTTCAGGGAAATTCCGGTAAGCGTAGATCCCATCGCGTGCTCGCGCACGCCAAAGTGAATAATCCTCCCCTGATAGGATCCCGCTTCGAAGTCACCGCCACCTTTGATGTCAGTGTTGTTCGAAACTCCCAAATCGGCCGAGCCACCGATCAGCATCGGCAGGTGGGGCACCAGCGCATTTATGACTTCGCCGCTCGCAACTCGCGTCGCCATTGGCTTCGCATCTGCAAACTTCGGCAGGTGGTTCTCCCAACCTTCAGGGAGTTCGCCTTTCATTGTTGAGCGCCACAGGTCGCCAAGCTCTGCATGCTGTTGTTCGTATTTTTGAACCAATGCATTCCATTCTTGTTCCTGCTTCGCGCCCCGTTCCACTGCTTCGCGGAAATGCGCCAGGGCCTCGTCAGGAACGTAGAATTGTTTGTCCTCGGGCCAGCCCAGATGCCGTTTCGTTTCGCGCACCGCCTCTTCGCCCGGCGCATCACTATGCGCCTTGCGCGTGCCGGCCGTCGGCATGCCATAACCAATCGTCGTCTTCACTGAAATCAACGACGGCTTTGTTCCGACTGACTGGGCCTCGCGAATAGCCGCCTCGATCGCGTCGAGGTCGTTGCCGTCTTCGACTGTCAGCGTGTGCCAACCGTAAGCCTCAAAACGTTTGGGCACCTCCTCGCTGAACGCAAGGCTCGTAAAGCCTTCGATGGTCACACTGTTGTCGTCGTAGAGATAGATCAGTTTGCCGAGTTTCAGATGTCCGGCAAGTGATGCTGCTTCCGAAGCGACGCCTTCCATCAGATCGCCGTCGGAAACAATTGCGTAAACGTGATGATCGATAAGCGGAAACTCTTCCTTATTGAATTTTGCCGCCAGATGCGCTCCACCCATCGCCATGCCCACGCCGTTCGCGAAACCCTGGCCGAGTGGACCGGTAGTTATCTCAACGCCGGGCGTCATTCCATACTCAGGATGACCTGGCGTCTTTGAGTTCCACTGGCGAAAGTTTTTAAGCTCGTCGAGCGGCAGTTCGTAACCGGTCAGGTAAAGCAAAGAGTAAAGCAGCATCGACCCGTGCCCTGCCGAAAGCAGGAAGCGATCGCGATTCTCCCATTTTGGGTTCTTCGGGTTGTGTCGCAGGAAGCGCGTCCAAAGCACATAAGCCATCGGCGCGGCGCCGAGAGGCAAACCAGGATGACCCGATTCGGCTTTTTGCACGGCATCAAGCGAAAGCGTTCGGATGGTATTAATGCAAAGTTGGTCGAGGTCGGGCGTGGGTGTGGTGTTTTCCGTTTGCACTGGCGCGCTCATTTCACCTGTCCTGTATTTGAGATCGTTTCTGTGAATAGCTTCTCGTAAAGTCGTTCTTGACGCTCGAGCCCCTGTTGATACACCGCATGATTCACCATATCAGGTTCGCATATCCTTTCAACGGCCGGCGAGAATTCTTCGATGTTTTGTATTTTGCCCGCCGCTTCAAGCGCAAGCAAGGCGGCGCCGCGGGTAGACGCCTCGGAGAGCTCCGATACCATCACACGACTACCAAGAACGTCGGCGAGGATCTGCACCCAGGTCGGAGAAGAACGCAGGGCATGACCCGACGCCACGATCGCCGCAGCCGGCGCCAGAGGTTGAAGTGCGCGCGAAATCAGCGCAAAGCGATAGGCGATCGCTTCCATTGCAGCCCGGAGAATTTCGCTGGGACGCGTTTGCAAAGTAAGGCCAACAATGGCGCCTCGTGCGGCCGGGTTCCAACCAGTGCTGCGTTCACCGGCCCAGAACGGCAAAACTGTCAGACCGTGCGCATCCGGGCGCAGTCGCCGGAGATCACTCTCGACTGTTTCGGAATCTTCATCAGCCAACATCGATTCTTTGATCCAGTTATATAAGCCGCCGCCGTCTGACAGAGCTCCCCCGATGACGACGCGACCTCTATCAGCGCGATAACACCACAGCTCTGCGGGAATTTGTCCGGGTGGCTCGCCTGCAAAAAGCACGCGCTGCGCACCGGAAGTGCCAATCATCAGCGCCACTCTTTCTGTTGAATGACAACCGGCGCCGATGTTGTTGGCGGCGCCATCACCGATTGCCGGAAACAAACGTGCCTCGCTTAGTTGCGGCCAACGGATAGCGTAATCGTAAGTGAGCTTAGTAAACGTGCGATCGGGCGCGGCGATTTCAGGCAGGCTTTCAGCGCTGAGACTCAAGACGCTTAATAACTCCGTGTCCCATTCACACGTGCGTTGGTTGAGCAGCCCGGTGCCTGAAGCCATGGAAACACTAATCGCCGTTTCACCGAAAAAACGTAGGGTCAGATATTCTGAAAACGAGAGCCAGCGACTGGTGGCGCGGAAAACCTGCGGCTCTTCGTTTTGCAAGCGCAGCAATTTGGCCGGCCAGTAGCTGGGATGAAAGCGGCATCCGGTGCGCGCGTGGATTCTTGTTTCGTCCAGTTGGGATCGGAGTTGGGCGGCGGCGCTGGCCGCGCGCGAATCGGCCCAGCCCAGCACCGGCATAGTGGGCCGACCGGTTTCGTCAACACCCACCAGGCTATGCCAAAAACAGGAAATCGCTATTAACTCAATGCGTGTGATCGATTGGTAGAATTTTGCGAATAACGCATCGATCGTCTCCGCAACTTGTTCGACCAATATGTCAGGTTCAACAACCGCGAAGTCGGTAACGGCCGGAGCCCATCTATTAACTCTGACGCCGGCCCCTTCTATTTCGCGGCCACGTTCATCGAAAAGAGCGGCACGAACGCCGGACGTGCCTATATCCAGCGCGAGCAAGACTGGTGTTTTCGTGTTCGCCATTACTGAGACAAACTCCGGCGACGGCTCAAATCCTTCCACGAGTTCTTCCAGCACTTGGCTCATCTTGTTGGGGTGGGTTTGGTAGGACAGACATTCTTGTCTGTCATTCTGTGATCTTTCGCCGGCTCCAAAAAGTAAAGCCTTAACCGACAGGCAAGAATGCCTGTCCTACTCTATGGGCGCTTTCGCGGAAAGAATCGCACAAGCATCATCTCGTAGTCTACTCTTGCACTCACCTGCTAAAATCGGAGCATGCAGGCAGAAACACTCAACTGTCCCAACTGTGGTGCCGCGACTTCTTCGGACGAGCCGCTATGCAAGTTTTGCGGCTCGCGTCTGGCTACGGTTGCCTGTCCTTCGTGTTTCGCGATGATGTTCCTCGGTAGTAAACACTGCCCGCGCTGTGGTGCCGCCGCTGCGAACAGGGAAGTTCATGCGTCGGAAAAGCGCAACTGTCCCCGATGCCAAAGCGAAATGTCGGCAGTGACAATCGGCACAACCCGAGTGCGCGAATGTGAACGATGCCTCGGACTTTGGCTCGACGTAACTTCCTTTCAAAAAATATGCGCCGATCGCGAACAGCAGTCCGCGGTCCTCGGTGCTGCTTCACCCAGTCCAATAAACACAGTGCATGAAACCGACAAGATACATTATGTGCCGTGTCCGGAGTGTTCGGAGTTAATGAATCGCATCAACTTCGCGCGCTGCTCGGGAGTGATTGTGGACGTTTGCAAGGGACACGGGACCTGGTTTGATCGCGACGAGTTAAGCCGCATAGTTGAATTCATTCGCGATGGCGGCCTGGAAGCCTCGCGAAATAGAGAAAAAGCGAGCATCGAGGAAGAGCGACGCCGCCTGCAACAGGAACAGCTTGCTGCGGATGGACACGCGGCAATGGACCCGGGATTCACGGGCGATGGGGATCATCGACTCACCGGCATCGCCTCTGCGCGCGGACTGTTGAAGTTTCTGCTGGACTAGATTCACTTGCGCGTTCCTTCCAAAAGTATTGCTTAGTGCCGAAGGCACGAAATGTTTATAGTCAGCCCGTAACCAGGTAAATACCTGGAGCCCATTCATGGGCGACAGAGTAAACATCTCGCTCCTAAAGGAGCGAAGATTACCAGGGCTTGTGCCAGGCTATAAACCTTACGCCGCTACGCGGCTGAAGAAGTTCCAGGTGGAAAAAAACTACTTCACTTCAGAGTCCTTTTTACTAAGTCAACGAAGTCCTTAAGGTCATCTTCCGTCGTGTCAAACGAAGTCATCAACCTCACTTCCGAAGTTTCTTCGTTCCATACGTAAAAGAAGTATTGTTTTTGCAGAATGGGAATGTATTTCTTTGGCACAAGCGCAAACACGCCGTTCGCTTCCACCTTCTGCGTAATCTCTATCTGCGGGATTTTCCTGAGTTCGTCCGCGAGCAGTTGGGCCATTCGATTCGCGTGCTCCGCATTTTGCCGCCAGAGTTCGTTTGTCAGCAGCGCTTCAAACTGGGCTGAGATGAAACGCATCTTTGAGGGAAGATGCGTGCCTTGCTTGCGCGTGTATTTGAAATCCCTGGCCAGGTTCTGGTCGAAGAAGACTACTGCTTCACCATACATCATTCCGTTCTTCGCGCCGCCGAAGGAAAGAATATCGACGCCCGCGTCTCTGGTTATCGCTCGCAGTTTGACCTTCAAGCTGGCGGCGGCATTTGAGATCCGCGCGCCGTCAACGTGCAGCAGCATGCCGTTTTCATGTGCAATGCTCGAGAGGCTTTTTAACTCCCGCGGGGTGTAGACCGTGCCCATCTCCGTAGCTTGTGAAACAGAAATTACCCGGGGTTGCACGTGATGTTCGAAACCAACGCCGTGCAGAAATGGTCTTATTTGTTCGCTTCGGATTTTGCCATCAGGAGTCGCTACCGAAAGCAGTTTGCAGCCGGTGAATTTTTCCGGCGCCCCACACTCGTCAACATTAATGTGGGCAGTCTCGGCACAAATGATTGCGTGGTATGGCTGCGTGACGGCTTTTAACCCCAGGACATTCGCGCCCGTACCACCGAAGACAAAATAAACTTCCGCGTGTTTGCCAAAGTGATCGCGAAACAACTTAACCGCCCGCGCGGTGTAAGGATCATCGCCATAGGCAATAACATGACCGTCATTGGCAGCCGCCATCGCCTCCATTACACGGGCATGGACACCGGCATTGTTATCGCTGGCAAAACTGCGGGATGGCTTTGAGTTTTTCATAGCTCCGATTCTAGTTTTTAAGTCCCATAGGGAAAAGCGACAAAATGTTTTTTAGACCAGCGCTCACCCTTGACTCGTAAGCTCCGTAGGAGTGAAACGTCATAGAATCCCGTAGGGCACCTCGACATATTTCGCTCCTACGGAGCTTAATTTCATATTTGATCGTTTTCCGCTATAAACATCTTGCTCCTACGGAGCTAAATCCGACTCGCTTTAAAATCCTTAATAATCTCGCGCGCGGCATTCGCGCCAGGGCCGCCGGTTACCCCGCCGCCCGGATGCGTGCCCGCGCCACACAAGTAAAGCCCCTTGATCGGGGTCCGATATTGGGCGCAGCCTAAGACGGGCCGAAAAGTAAAGAACTGGTCCAGCGATTGTTCACCATGGTGAATGTGGCCACCACTTAACCCGTAAGTCTCCTCAAGATCAAGCGGCGTAATGACCTGCCTGCCGGCAATCAACTCGTTCAGGTTTGGCGCGTAACCGGCTAAAACGTCGATCACCTTGTCAGCAAACTCTTCGCGACGCGAGTTCCAGTCGCCTTCTTTCAATTTGTATGGCGCGTATTGGACGTAAACCGACATCACGTGCGCACCCGTTGGCGCAAGAGATGGATCGCTCAAAGAAGGTATCGTGATGTCCATATAGGGTGCAGTGGAGTAGTCCCCATACTTCGCCGCATCAAACGCGCGCTCCAGATAATCAATGTCTGGTCCAAGATGAATGCGGCCGGAAAGCTTCGCCTTTGTCTCGATACGATTGAGCCCGGAAAACAACGGCAGACCTGACAGCGCCAGATTGATCTTCGCTGAACTCCCGGCGGCCCGATAGTTTCGAATCTTCGAGAGAAAGCTGGGGTCGAGATTTACCGGATCCACGAGTTTCAAAAACGTCGTGCGTGGATCGGCATTGGAAGCGATCGCGCGCGCCGTAATCTCCTGTCCGGTTCTTAGTACGACGTTTGAAGCTTTTTCCTCTGTCGCCTCGATTCTTTCAACCTTGGCCTCTGTCTTTATTTCGGCGCCGGCACTGACTGCGGCTTTGGCTAAAGCTTGAGTCAGCGCGCCCATGCCTCCTTTGACAAACGCAGCGGGACCAATCGCATAGCCGTCCATCGCTGCTTGCCAGAGTAGGCCAGTGCTTGTGCCCGCTGACCATGGTCCGGCAAAGGAGCCGGCGATTCCGCGCGCCGCGATTGTTGCCCGCAGGAGTTCGGTTTCAAAGAACTCCGACACCAAATCCGCCACCGCCATCGGCCCCCAACGCAACAACCGATAAGCATCCTTCTTTGGGAGTCCGCGAAATGAGAGACCCAGTTTGCCGAGATTCCAAACTTCGCCGAGCGCCGGCTTATCGATAGCAGGCGGGGACATTCTTAGCAGGGGCGCCAATACCCGGCCAATGCGCGAAAAACTTCCTGCGAATTCTGGGTAACTCTTCGCGTCCTTCGCCGATACTTTCTCTATTTCACTAACTGTTCGCGCCGTTTCATCGTAGATACAGATTGAAGGAGCATCAGGAGCGAGCGCCAGCACACGCGCCTCAGGAGTAAGCAGCTCCACTCCATGTTTCGCGAGGTCAAGATCTTTTGCGATTTGTGGGAAGAAGGGGGCCGCGGAATGGGCCAAGGTCGAGCAGCGAAATCCGGGAATGATTTCTTCGGTAACTGCCCCGCCGCCAACAAGTGCGCGCCGTTCGAGCACGAGGGTTTTCAATCCCGCTCGCGCGAGATAACACGCCGCGACCAGCCCGTTATGGCCGCCGCCAACAATGATGATGTCGTATCTTGTCATCCTCGCTTTCTTAGCAAACCAAAACGTAAATTTGGCCGCGGATTAACGCGGACGCACGCGGATCGATGAATTGGCCACGGATTAACACAGATGTGCGCAGATCTGAAAACCCTCCACTCAAAATGTTTTGTGCCTGCTTTCTTCTGATCCGCGTTTATCCGCGTAAATCTGTGGCTAACTTTCTCCGCGTAAATCTGTGGCTAACTTTCTTCTCCTACCTCAAATCCTTCAGCATTTGCAGCGCCGCATTTCGCCCGGGTGCGCCCATGATGCCGCCGCCGGGATGCGTTGCCGATCCACACATATATAGATTGCGAATCGGCGTGCGGTATTGCGCCCAACCCGGCGCGGGTCGCAGAAAGAAAAGTTGTTCAAGCGTTAGCTCGCCCTGGAAAATATTTCCTTCCGATAGACCAAAGTCGCGCTCGAGATCCAGTGGCGTCAAAACCTGCCGGTGCAGGATCAGATCCTTGATGTTCGGGGCATGCTCCGCAATGGTATCGATCACCGTGTCGCCAAACTCTTCTCGCTTCTCATCCCAGCTTCCTTCTTTCAAGTTGTAAGGAGCGTATTGCACAAAACACGACATCACATGTTTTCCAGGCGGAGCAACCGAAGGATCAGTCAAACTCGGAATCACAATGTCGATATAGGGACGACGCGAGAAGCGGCCATACTTTGCCTCATCGTAAGCTCGCTCCATATACTCGACGGAGGGCGAGATCGATATCGCGCCGCGCAGATGTGGGCCGGCGCCCGGCAGACACTTGAGATCAGGTAAGCCATCAAGCGCGAGATTGACTTTGCCCGACGAGCCGCGAAACTTGTAGCGCTTCAGGTCGTCAACAAAGTCGCCGGGCAAATGTTCCTCGCCGACCATCTTCATAAACGTCAGACGCGGATCGACGCTCGAGGAAACAGTATCCGCGTAAATCTCGTCGCCGTTTGCGAGCACGACGCCTTTCGCCCGGGCATTTTTAAGTAGGATTCTTGCGATAGGTGCTTCAGTGCGAATTTCCACTCCCGCTTCGCGTGCGGCATCTGCTATGGCGTTTGAAATTGCCCCGGTGCCGCCGCGTGATAAGCCCCACGAGCGAAACGCGCCGTCGATCTCGCCCATGTAGTGATGCAGCAGAACGTACGCCGTACCCGGTGAGCGCACGCCCCGGAAAGTGCCAATGATTCCCGATGCCGACATCGTGGCTTTGAGCACGTCAGTTTCAAACCACTGATCGAGAAAATCAACCGCGCTCATGGTCATCAACTGTACCTGGTTGTATTTGTCTTCATCGGGCAGCTTCTGAAATCGCCGGGCTAAAAAAAGTAAATCACTCAATCCTTTTGGATTGAGTGAAGTTGGATCGGGAGGCGTCATGCTCATGATCGGCTTCACGAAGTGGGCCATCTCGATCATGGCTTTGCCGTATTCGTCGTAGGCTTCCGCATCGAGTCGGGAGTGACGCGCGATCTCGCGACGAGTCCGGGCATGATCGTTCACGCGCCAGAGGTAATCGCCGTTTTGCATCGGCGTGAAAGTGCCGTCGAGTGGGAGAATTTCTAATCCATGTCGTGGGAGCTCAAGTTCACGAATAATTTCCGGACGCAGCAGTGACACAACATAAGAACAGACCGAAAACTTGAAGCCGGGAAAAACCTCTTCCGTCACCGCGGCGCCGCCAAGCACGTGCCGCCGCTCGACGACCAGCACCTTCTTGCCGGCCCGGGCAAGGTAAGCGGCGTTCACCAGTCCATTGTGTCCGCCACCAATGACGATGACGTCGTATTTGTTCATTCAATCTTTAGGTGGGCCGCCCAAGACATCGGGCCATCACAATTCACGCCTGCCATGAATCACCGCGGCCACCGTCACGGTCTCATTTTCAATGCGGTAGATGATCCGGTAGCTGTATGCAAAGACTTCCCTAAATAGTCTTCGAGCCAAATTTCGGGCACAATCCTGCCAGCGAACGGGAAGTTTTCCAAATTACGCGTGGAGTTAATTACTCTTCTGACGACTGTGCCAGCATAGGAGACGGAATCGCGGGATATGTAGCTGGCAATCGCTTCGATGTCTTCGAGAGCGGTGGGGGAGCACACTACTTGGTAAGCCATTTGTCCAATCGCCGGTCAGCTTCATCTTGCGAAATTGTGCCCTGGCTGTCAGCCGCGTCGAGTCCCTGGCGAACTTTCTCTATCACGTATAGATGATATTGAATATCTTCAAGCGAACAATCGTCTGGTAATTTGCTGAGTAACGATTCGACTTCTTGCTTTGCGGTAACCATTTTGAACGCTTTCATTCCTCAGAGGCATCGAGCCAGGAATAACCTCATTCAGCATCCTCGGACACTAAACCTCTTTCGTAATCCTCGATTCCTTCTTCTGCTAACTTGCGATCCGTTTCGGCAAATTCGGGGTAAAGAGCAGCCAATTGCGCATCATCGAGCTCGGTGGTGGAAGCAAAGGCCCGATGCAGGATTTCGGACGCTACTTCGTGTTTCTCTGGTTCAGACAAGAGATCGAACGTTTTAAGAAGTTCTTTCCCTGCGGTACTCATAGTCGCCTCCGTGGTCGTTTATTCTACGCCCGTCGCTTCACGTTTATCAAAACGAGAGTTCGGCGCGCGTGCAAAACATGCGGCATTCACCAGACCGTTGTGCCGCCGCCCGATGACGATCACGTCGCTTTCACTTATTACTCTATCGCCTGAGTAAGAATTGAAAGCTGTTACAAGACTGTTGGGATCTTAGGGATCGCTACGTTGATTTGCTTGATGAAGGCTCGCAAGCATACTTATAATCGCTCGCCCTGACAATCACGCCCTGTTCAGAGTTAAAGCTTTAGCTTGCCGTCTGAAGACGACGAAGATCATGCCCGTCGGAACCGCGTTTCACGAAAGAACATTTCAACTGTGCGAGAGCTTGAACTATCGCGAGTGGTCCGGCTACTACGCGGTGAGTTCCTATGAGCCGCATCATGAGCACGAGTACAACGCGATTCGCAATGCGGCGGCACTGATCGACATCTCGCCCCTCTTCAAGTACCGGGTTAGTGGAAAAGATGCCACGCGCCTGGTCGATCGGATCATCACGCGCGATATGCGCAAGGTTTCGGTGGGCCAGGTCATTTACACGCCGTGGTGCGACGAGCATGGCAAAGTGATCGACGATGGCACGGTGTCGCGTTTGGAGGAGAACACCTATCGCTGGACGGCGGCGGACCCCAGTCTGCGTTGGTTTACGCAAAACGCGACCGGCATGGACGTGAGTGTTGAAGATATTTCTGAGAGCGTTGCCGCGCTGGCATTGCAAGGGCCCACGTCGGGGCGATTGCTGAAAAGTTTGGTTAAAAATGCAGACATCGAAAACTTAAAGTATTTCCGAGTTACCGCCGCGTTGATTGCCGGCGTAAGGGTGGAGATCTCCCGCACCGGATACACGGGAGATCTGGGTTACGAAATCTGGGTTTCCGCTGAGCAGGCAGTGGCAGTTTGGGATGCTCTGATGGCTGCGGGTCGGGCTTTCGATATTCATCCCGCGGGCATGCTGGCGCTTGACGTGTCGCGCATTGAAGCCGGACTGCTGTTGATTGACGTTGACTTTAACAGCAGCAAGAAGGCGCTCATCGACGAACAAAAGTATTCGCCGTTCGAGCTGGGCCTGGGGCGGCTGGTACATCTCAACAAGAACCGCTTCATCGGTCAGGCGGCATTGACTGCCGAACAAAAACTCGGGAGCGCACGTGAGATTGTGGGACTCGAGATCGACTGGCCCGAGGTTGAACGGCTCTACGAAAACGTCGGTCTGCCCCCGGCAGTTTCTCCCGTTGCTTCCAGAGTGGCTGTGCCCGTCTTCAAGGATGGGACTCAGGTTGGCAAAGCAACTTCGAGTACCTGGTCACCAACTTTGAAGAAGATGATCGCGCTCGGGACTGTGAAACGCGAATTCACGCGTCCCGGCACGCAACTGCAATTTGAGATTACTGTTGAAGCGAAGCGGCACCGTGTGCGCGCCAGAGTTGTAAAGACGCCTTTCTTTAATCCGAAGCGAAAGATCGCCACGCCTGTTATTTGAGCTCCGGAGGCGCGTCAGAAGGTAGCCCCGGGCGTGGGTAGCGAGCGGATACTGGCATTCAACTTAACAGCGAGAAAGTATTCCGCGACTATTTAATTCAATATTGAGTTTTGCATCCGCTCGCTACCCGCGAGCGGTTCTGTAGGTGGAGCCGATGCCACTCGTCCTGGAGAGGTTGCAATTCCGGTGTTTCTACACCCGGGTTACATGTCCCTAAACATGACAAAGCCTAAACCGTCTAGCTACAAACGCGGCCGCCTCCTGCGCGTGCTGGGCGTCGGTTTTGGTCTGGCAGTAATTATCGGCAACACGATTGGCGCGGGAATCTTTCGCGCGCCGGGTACTATCGCGCTGCAACTGCCACATCCCTGGCTGTTCCTTGGTGTTTGGATTCTGGGAGGAGTCTATGCCTTGCTCGGCGCGATCTCTCTGGCAGAACTCGGCGCCATGATTCCGCGTTCAGGCGGACAATACGTATTCGCGCGCTATACGTTGGGCGAGTATGCCGGCTTCATAGTTGGTTGGAGCGACTGGATCTCGACGTGTGGTTCCGCGGCCGCGGTTTCACTGCTCATTGGGGTGTTTGCTGGCGCGCTTTTTCCGTCACTGAATGGGCGAGCTCCTGTCATTGCGGCGATAGTGGCTGTTGGGTTCGCCATATTGCAGTGGCGGGGAATTGTCTGGGGCAGCACCACACAAAACATTACGAGCTTGTTAAAGGCCCTCGCTTTCCTGGCGCTGATCGCCGCGGCTTTCGCGCTCGGCGGACACGGTTCGTTGACAACGACTGCGGCGCAACGTACGCCTGAGGGAATTGCCTTACTTGCCGCCCTGGTTCTATCGCTGCAATCAGTAATCTACACCTATGACGGCTGGAACGGCGTGGTCTATTTTTCCGAAGAGGTGACCGATCCCGGGCGCGACATTCCGCGCTCAATGTTTGGGGGCGTGCTCCTGGTCATCGCAATCTATTTGTTGGTCAACATCGCGTTGCTTTACGTTCTACCCATTTCGAAAATCGCGGGACAGGAGTTTGCCGCCGGCGTGGCGGCGGAAGTGATCTTCGGACGTCATGGCAACACGGTCTTCCTGACGCTAACGATTCTTTCAATGCTCAGTGCAATCAACGCATATCACTTGATGGCGAGCCGCGTGCTGTTTGCAATAAGCCGTGACGGCCTGTTTGCGAAGCAGGCTGCCGCGGTTAACAAAGGCGGTACGCCAACTTTCGCTTTGTTCACCAGCACGGTAGTGGCGACCCTCTTCATTCTATTCGGACAAACGTTTGAAGAAGTCATTACAGTCCTCGCCTTCTTCTTTGTCGCCAACTACACACTTTCCTTCATCTCAGTCTTTGTATTACGTCGCCGCGAGCCCGAGAAAGAGCGGCCCTATCGCGCCTGGGGCTATCCCTGGACCACTGCCCTGGCGCTTATTGGATCGGTTTTATTTCTGGTGGGAGCAATCTATAGCGACACCCGGAACAGCGTCTACGCGCTCGGGCTGCTGGCGGTCAGTTATCCCTTGTTTCGTTTGATGAAGTTCACTAACATTGTTTCAAGAGATTGACTTCGCTTCGGATCTACCTTAGGAGGCTCGGGGTTGAATTTTAAAAACGATTAGATAAGGAAGACCCCATGAAACGAACTTTCGTAATTGTCTTATCTATCCTCACCACGATCAGTGTCTCCCAGGTCTGCCACGCCACGAGGGCTGCCCGCGCGGGAACCTGGGTTTATGGCCAGCAGGACGATGAGGCCGTTCGCAACCGAACCAGAGAACGGTTAGCACAATTACTGGAAAAATCCGGTCCGGGCATAAACATCACTTTCAGCCAAAGCGAAAAGCAGCCGTACAACTATATCGGGATGCTGAGAACAGGGCTTGTTAACGCGGACAGTTTTGAAATCGTCATCAGCGTGACCCCCAAAGAGACCATCGGCTTCCGCATCTATCCGCACTACAAAAGCGGCTACATCAATGTCGATAAGGCCAAAGACCGCGCCGCCCTCATGCGGCTGTTGCTGCGTTTAAGCGACCGGGCTTTTCTTTTTTGGGGAGCGGACGAGGCCGGCGATATCTTTACCGGCTACACCTTCACGCTGGAATCAGGCTTTCCGGAAGAAGCGATCAAGATTGTGTTGCGCAGCATTGTGAATAGCGACAAGTTTGTCGGCGAGATGCGCCCGTTTCTCGACGGTAGCAGCGCGGGTGCGATTAAGTGAACGTGGTCCAATAACCTTAAATTTGTCGTGCACTTCGACAGGTTCTTGCTGGTTAGGGCGTTCAGAAGTCTTCAATACTTATCGGACAAACGCGCCTACTTTCCAAAGACAAGCAGCGTGACCGTACCGGGCACAATGCTCGGGCGCGGGTGGGGCCGTTCGGCAGTCGCGGGCGGCGGCGGCCCAAAGTCCGCTGTGATGAGAAATACGCGGTGCGCCTTTTGATCCACGTCGAGCGTGCGCGCGCCTCGCTGCGTGACAACGTTTTCGGCGACGCTAAACTTGTCTGGCGAATCCTCATGGACCACTGTCAGCGTGCCATCGCCATTGGAGCTAAACGCAAGTTGCCTTTCGGCATCGAAGCTGGCGCCGTCCACACCGCTGCCGATCGGCAACGTCGTTACCAGCTTTCCGTTGTCGGCATTAATCACTGCCATCAGCTTGTTGGCGCAGACGACAAATAAACGCCGGTGCTTTCTGTCCATGGCGATTCCGGTGGGTTCTTCGCCGGGCGCCAACGGCCAGGTCGCGTCGACCGTCAGTTTGCGAGAATCAAAAGCCACCACCTGGGTCTTGTCTTCCAGATTGACGAAGATCTTTCCGTGCTCGTCAGCAACCCCCAACTCCGGACGTCCGCCCAGGGCGAGCGTTCCCGCTACCGTTCCGCTCTTCGCATCGATGGCAGTGGTGTCTTTGCTGCCGCCGTTGAAGGTGAAGATACGCTTGCTGGCCGGATCGTAAATGATCGCGTCGGGATTTTGTCCTACCTTAACCTGGCCCAATGTCTTAAGAGTTTTCAAATCGAAAATCGTAACGCTTGCGTCGCCGCCGTTGCTGGTAAACCCCTTGCCAAACTCCGGTGCGATGGCAATGCCGTGCACTCTCGGAGTGTTTGGTATGTCGCCGACTATGGCGCCGGAATCAGCGTCAACCACCATCACGTGAGTGGAGCGCGAGATGTAAAGACGATGGGCCGCGCTATCGAAAGTGAGCAAGTCCCAGCCGCCCTCGCCGCCCAGCACAAACTTTTTCAGGAGGTGATAACCGGACGACGATTGCGCCTGAACTGTTGAAGCGAAGGACGTGACAACGAGAATGAAAAGGAAGAGATATAGGTATGTACGAGATTTCATAAGAGCCTCCTAAAGTACTTTGGAACTGGGTGCGCGCATGAGCAGCGTCGATAGTGGTCCTCCGCGGCAGTCATACGCAAGTCTGCACGGCATCACGATGTTAAGGGCAACGTTACAAAAAACGAGCTGCCTCGACCGATTTCACTCTCTAGCGCCAGGGAACCGCCGTGCGCGTCAACTATCCAGCGCACAATCGAAAGGCCCAGACCCGCGCCGCCCAGGGCCCGTGAACGCGGCTTGTCCACGCGATAAAAGCGATCGAAGATGCGCGACTGATCTTCCATGGGAATCCCGATTCCGGTATCAGTCACCGATATTCTGGCGAAGTGCCCGTTTCTTTCCAACGCTACGGAAATACGCCCGCCTTCAGGTGTGTACTTTACGGCGTTGTCGAGCAAATTGAGAAGCATTCGCTTTAACAGCTCTTCATCTCCCAATAGACTAACTTCTGAAAGCGCGCCGGTGTTCAGCAACAGACCCTTGCGTGTTGCAAGCACGCGAGCAGCACGAACGCACTCCGCGATCACTTCATTCAAGTAGAGCGGCTCTTTCGCCAGCGGGTAAGACTCGACCGGCTGATGGGCCAGGGTAAACAAGTCCTCGACGATGCGGGAAAGCCGTTCAGCCTCTTCGCCAATCAGCTTGAGTGAGTCTTTGTATTCGTTGGCCGGACGGTCTCGTTCAAGCGAAATTTCTGCTTCACCGCGCAGCACGGCGACGGGCGTGCGCAGCTCATGAGACGCGTCTGCGATAAAACGTTGCTGCTCCTTAAACGCTGCATCAAGACGCCCGAGGAGTTCGTTGATTGTAGTAGCCAGCCGGCCCAGCTCATCGCGGGGGTTGGGCGCTTCGAGTCGCGAAGAGAGATTTTCAACGGTAATGCGGCGTGTCTGCTGATCCATCAACGCAATTGGTGAAAGACTCTTGCGCGCCAGGAAGTAACCTCCAGCAGAGGCAAGCAACAAAATTATCGGCACCGCGGCGAAAAAGCCTTCGCGCATGCGTTCGAGTTCTTCATCAATCACTCCGCGCGATTCAGCTACAACGGCGAATCCGGTTTGTTTATTTTTCTCTACGGAGAGTGGCACGACAGCCAGCCGTAGGCCTTCATCGTCTCCAGCAAAACTATTTGCCACGTCGTAACCCGCTGCCTGCCGCCTCGCCGCTTCCAGCGCTTGTGACGAAAGGGCCAGTGCATGCTGGTTAAGATTGCTCGACAGCGCGATTGCGTGACCGTCAGCATCCGTGACCTCGACGAAGCGATTCGGATAAACCATCTGTGATACTACTTCGTTCGCCTTTGCTATCGAACCTTCTTCGCTCAACTCCTGCATGTAAGCGCTGGCGACCGTTTCCGCGGTCGAACGCAGGGATTCGTCCTGGCGCCGGGCAAATGAGCGCGCGGCCACGAAATATGTCAGCAGTGCAAACACGACTAGCGATAGCGCCAGCACGGCGGCGTACCAAAGAGTTAATCGTGTGCGAACGGAGTCAAGCATTCTGTTTTTGTAACGCAAACTGTTTGTTTGCGCGCAAGCTAAACAGCTTGCGTTAAATTAAAAACTCCAGGCCAACGCGACGCCATAATCACGCGCGCGGCGATCGTATTGAGGAGCAATCAGAGGCCAACGCTTTGATTTCCGAATTTCATTCACGGCATCGCCATCCAGGCTCGAATCGTGGTGTGCGTGGTAAACGTAGCGGCCAATGCCGTAACCCATTGCGCTGCCGACGAGCACGTCAGACAAAAAATGGTTGCGGCCGGTAAAGCGCGACAGGCTTACGGCGCTTGCTAGTGCATACGAGGCCACCTGGATCTCCTTATGGTCATGGTATTCATTTGCGACAACCGTCGCCAGCGACCAGGCCGCGGCACTGTGGCCTGAAGGAAATGAGCTGCCGTGTTGGAAGAAATCGCCTGGACCACGTGGATCAGTCGGCCGGCGCCGCTGGGTAGCTACCTTCAAGACACTATCGACGATAGAGCTATCAATGAACGCTTCCGCTCCCAGCAAACCCGTTTCGCGGGCGCGCGCGTTATGGCCCGCTCGCCCAACCAAATAGAAAGCGGCGGCGACGCTGCCGACGCCGTACGCTGAACCCAAATAACTCACGTTGTGACTCAACCGCAGTTGGTCGTGAAACTCACCCATCTCAGCGGCCGTGCGCTGGTCCGTTGAAATCAGCGCTGCCGTGGAGAGACCGAGGGGAACCAACCAGCGCGCATCGTCTTTCTTCAGGTGAAACGGAGACAACCAGATCGCCCGCTGATCCTGGAGGATGTTTTTGAAGAACTCGTGCTCGAGCGTTGGCTTCCTCTCTGATGGTGATGCTAAAGGCGTCGGCGCAGGACCAGGCGGCGCTTCAGATGGTGACTGCGCCTGCGCGCCGACTGTTCCGAAAACAATTATGGCGAACAGTACCGCACTCCTCCTGGCGACAAACATGCTACGAATAATGCAACTCATGTTTCGGCTCTCCCTTCCTTGTAGGCGCGACGCTGCAACTGCCGTCGCGCGACTGACTCTTCCAATTGAAGTGAAATCGCGGGCATCGCAAGGAGCGTAACAAAAGTAGAAAGCGACAGCCCGCCAATCACCGCGATGGCTAACGGTCTTTGCAATTCAGCTCCTGCGCCCAGGCCGATGGCCAGCGGCAGCAGGCCAAAAATCGTGCAAAGCGTAGTCATGAGAATAGGGCGCAGCCGCACGCGGCCCGCTTCTCTTAACGCGTCGCTCATGCGCAGATCGCGTTCGAGCAGCAGTTTGTCGCGGTAGTCGAGCAGGAATATGCCGTTCTTGACGACCAAACCAACGAGCATAATCATCCCCATGAAAGACGAAATGTTGAGCGGCGTACGAGTGATCCATAACGCGATCATCGCGCCTACCAGCGAGACCGGGGCGGCGCACAGGATGACAAGTGGCTCGCGGTAAGAGCGAAACTGTATGACCAGCACAACGAAAACGAGCGCCAACGCAAGACCAAACACGAGCAGCAATCCGCGAAACGCTGTCTGCTGGCTTTCGTACTGCCCGCCCAATTCATAAGTGACGCCCGGCAGTAAATTTGTTTTCTCCAGCAGCGTTCGGACATCCGCGATTACCGAACCAAGACCGCGACCGCTCAGACCAGCGGTTATGGCAATCATCTGTCTTTGGTCCTGCCGCACCAGTTCGCTCTGTCCCGCTTCACGTTCGATGCTGGCGAAAGCGACTAACGGTTGCGTAACTCCCGCGGGTGTCGTGATGGGCACGTTGCTGATGCTCGCAAAATTGAACCGCGTTTCGTCAGGCAGGCGCACGCGGATGCCGACAATGCGGTCGCCTTCGCGCAAGTGTGCTACCCGATGGCCCAGCAACGCATTGTTGAGCTGGGCGGATATTGCCTGCACGGTCAGACCTGCACGACCGGCCTTCACTGGATCAATCCGAGCGACAAGCTCGGGCGCGCCCGCGCTCACACCGTTGTAGAGTTCCACGACGTTGGGAATTTTTTCTATGCGCTCGCCCAGCTCAGCCGCCGCCTTTTGCAGTGTTTGCAAATCATTGCCGAACAATTTGACTTCGACCGGCCGCGGCTCCCCTGCCAGATCATTGATTACGTCTTCCAGCAACTTAACAAACTCGGGATGGGCCTGGGGAAAGCGGCGCTCGATCTCTTCGCGCAGGTCGCTAATGATTTCTTCCGAATCGCGGCTGCGGTTGTCTTTCAAACGCACCAGAATGTCACCTTCGTTTGGGTCAGTCGCAAAGAATCCGAGTTGCGAACCGGTCCGTCGCGAAAACGCGGCGACTTCCGGGGTTTTCTTGATGATGCTTTCGATTTGAGAAACCACGTTGTTGGTTTCCGCGAGCGACGTGCCCGGAGGCAGTTTGTAATCAAGCACGAATCCGCCTTCGTCCATCTCGGGGAGAAAGCCCGTTTCCAGTTGAGTGTAGACAAGCCCGCCTATCGCGACCGCGCCGAGCGTGGCGAGGATCGCAACCCGGCGGTGGCCGAAGACCCAATTGAGCGCTTCGGTGTACCGACGTTCATTTCCTGCCAGAAAACTTTGGATGGCTGCTGCGAGGCGGCCGGCTGGTGTCCTCATCTTTCCTGATTGATCTTCTGGTTCGATGCGGCTGTCGTCTCGTGCTTCATCCCCGAACACGCCTTGTCCCTGCTCGTCTTTCCCGACAACGCCGGCAGCAACAAGCCCTGCCCCTGGAGTTGTCGGCAGGAATCGATCCGCCAACAACGGAATTAAGGTCAGCGCCAGCACGAGTGAAATGAGGACGGAGACCGTAAGCACCACTGACAACGCGGAAAAAAACTGGCCCACCACTCCTTCGAGTAACACGAGCGGAAGAAAAACAACCACCGTGGTGATGGTGGATCCGATCACTGCCGCCATCAACTCGCCGACGCTGCCATAGATTGCATCCCGCCGGTTCTCGGCTTGATGACGACGCAGATGGCGCTCGATGTTTTCCACGACGACAACTGCATTGTCAATAACCAACCCAATAGCCACCGCGATGCCGCCCAGGCTCATTAAGTTAAACGTCTGGCCAAACAAACGCATGAAGAAGAAAGTTGTGACTACGGTGAGCGGAATCGTCGTCGCGGCAATAAGCGTGATGCGTACGTGCCCAAGGAATGCGAGCAGTACAACGACGGCCAGCAGCCCGCCGATCATGATTGCGTCGCGCACGTTGGCAATCGAATCGCGCACCAGCGCGGCCTGGTTGTAAACGCGTTCGACCTTAACGCCACGCGGCAGTTGCGGACGCAACTCCGCTACTACTCCATCGACTTCGTCGGCGATGGCTACGGTGTTGCCGCCAATCTGTCTGGTAATGCTGACAATTGCGGCCGGCACCCCGTCGCCCGTGAAGATGTTGGTCCGATCTTCGGCGCCATACTTCACCTCCGCTACATCGCCAACGTGAATCGGAGTGCGATCAGCGCCACCGTCTTCGGGTTTCTTTTTGGTGGAACTAGGCGTGGCGACAACGATGCGGCGAATATCGTCGAGCGATAGTGCTTCACCGGTAGCCAGCACGTTGTACTGCTGATAATCGCGACTGACGCGTCCCACGGAAGACACGGCATTCGTCTGCGCGATTGCGTCTTCTATCTGGCCGATCGTGAGGTGGTTTGCAGCCATTCGCTCGGCGGCTACTACGACTTCGATCTCGCGCACTTCGCCGCCTTCCACGCGCACCTGGGCCACTCCGGACAAACGCGCCAGGCGTGGACGAATAGTGTAAGTCGCGAGATCATTCAAGACCGCGGGCGCGGCGCCCGTAACGTTGTAACTGATGATCGGAAAAACTGAGGGCGTCAGGCGTTGAGTATCAATTTCAATGCCCGGCGGCAAACTCGGTTGCACTTCGGCAACCTTTGCCTGCACGAGTTGCAACGCGAGTTGCATGTCGGTGTCGGGAGCAAACTGGATCGCAATTTGCGAAGAGCCGCGCAGGGTGCGCGAGGTCACGCGCGCGATCTGCAAACCCTGCAAGGCGCTGACCGCATCTTCGAGCGGGCGCGCAACGGCCGTCACCATGTTGCGAGGTTCGAGCTGCCCGCCTTCAGCGACGACGATGATGCGCGGAAACTCAACTTCCGGATAGATACTTGAAGGGAGCTGAAACGCGGCATACAAACCCGCCACACAAAGCAGGGCGACAACCAGATAAGTTGCCTTGTGATGCCGGTCAGTAAAGCGGGCAATGTTCATGAGTTTCTGTAGGGGCAGGGCTGGTCCCTGCCCGTTCTTAGACGCGGACACGGGCGGGGACAAGCCCCTACCCCTACGGTTTTGGTTCGGTTGACGCAGCCTCCAGGATCTTGATCTTCGCGCCGTCGCTCAATCCAAACGCGCCGGTCGTCACCACACGCTCTGCTTCTTTCAATCCCTCCGCAATTTCGGCGTGGCCGTTGTCGCGTATGCCGACCGTCACTCTGCGTTTCTCGACGGTGTTGCCTTGGCGCGGCACAAAGACAAAACTTTCATCGCCCTCGACCACCAACGCAGTTTCAGGAACCACGACCGCGTCCTGATGAATCTCCACCGCAATCTTCGCGTTGGCAAACAACCCGGCCTTCAACTCACCCTTAGGATTGGCTAAACGGATTCGCACCGCCACCGTGTTGGTTTGCGGATCAACCGACGGGGCAACGTTCACAACGCCGCCGGTAAATTCACGATCGGGAAACGGCTCAACCTTTACGGTCGCGACATCACCAGTTTGCAAACGACCGAGATACTGCGCCGGCAAATTCGCCACCAAATCCAGTGAAGATGCGTCAATCACTTCGAAAGCCGGCGTGGTCGGATCAACTGTTTCGCCATCGTTGACGGAGCGTTGTGTGACGGTGCCGTTGATTGGTGACAATATGCTGGCGCGACTGAGCTCAGCGCGTGCCGCTTGCAGCGCAGCAGCCGCCGCCGATACTCCCCCTGCCGTTACTTCCGCCTGGGTCCGTGCTTCGCCCATGCCGCGCGCCGCATTGACGCGGGCTGCTTGCAGTGCCGACTGCGCCTGGCCTATCGCCGCGGTCGCTACAGTCGCCTGCGTCTCCGCTTCGTCAACTTCTTTACGCGCTGCGATGCCCCGTTCATAAAGCCGCTTCACGCGCGCAAGATTCGTTTGGGCCTGCGTCAGATTGGCGCGTGCCTGTACTAATGCGTCCTCAGCTTGCCTCACTTGATCGACTGCTACCGTGCGGCTCGGCGGACCGGATGTGGAACGCGCCTGCGCCGCCGTCGCGCGCGCCTGTTGCAATGCTGCCTGGGCTTGTTGCACTTGTGCGGCGAGCACACTCTTGTCGAGTTCGGCCAGTGTCTGACCCGCGCGTACGTAAGTGCCAACCTGGACCAGCACATGCGTTACGCGGCCGGAAGTCGCCGCGCTGAAACTGGCCTCATGGCCCGGCATCGCATTCAATGTCCCGGCGGCTTCGACATACTCGCGCACTTCGGCGCGAGAGCTTGGCGTGACCTCCACTTCGACAATCGGTTCCACCGTCAGTGTTTCTCCGCCACGGCGCATGACAAGCCACACAATTATTATCAGGAGAAAAAACGCCGCCACGATCCCGATAAAAAGTGGGGAACGCAGGAGCGAGCTGCGGTAGCTAGGCCTGAATCCACGACGAGGCGACTCGGGCTCGCCATCGTCAGGTGCGTCGGCCATATGTTCGTCGGTGTTTGGAATGCCGGGCATCTCAGTTATCTCAGTTACTTCGATTAATTCAGTTTCACGGGTTAATTCAGTTTCACGCCGGCCGCCTGCTCCAGATCGGCCAGCGCTGATTGATAATCGAAGAGCGCTTGCAGATAAGCTTGCTTGACTTCACGCGCGTTACGCTCCGCATCCTGCACGGGAAGAATGCCTGTTTGCCCGGCGCGATAGGCCTCGACGGCCATCGCGCGCACGCGCTCCGCGTCGGGAAGAAGCTTCGTTTCATAAAACTCTACCTGCTCGCGAGCGGAGTCAAGCTTAAGGGCAAACTGTCCAATCTCGGCGGAAATTCGCTGCCGGGTGTCGTCGCGCTCCGCGGTTAACTGGTCAATCAAAGCATTGCTGCGCGCAATTTCGCCGCGCCCGCGATTGAAGATTGGCAACGACACAGTGACCTGCATCTTGACGCCGTAGTTGTTAGCCAACGAGGAATCAATTGTTTCAATCCCGGGTTCGAGCAGGAGATCGGGAATGCGCTGCGCGCGCGCCAACTTCAAACGGCTCTTCTCAGTCGCAATCTGTTGCGCCGCTGTACGCAGTTCTACGTTTTCAGAAAGTGAATGCTCGATCAAAACCGGCACGCTGACATTCGTACGTGAGCCGAAGAGTGACTGCTGAAGATCGAGTGGGGCTTGCGGTGGTCGATTCAATAGTTGGTTAACAGTGGCGAGCGCGACTCTTTCATTGTTTTCCAACTTGCTCAACTCATTTGTCGCGCGTGCCACTTCCAGCTTCGCCTGCAGCACTTCAAATTGAGCAATGTCACCGGCGTCAAAACGTTCCTGCGCAATGTCCGCGAGCACCTGCGCTTGCGCGACAGCCTGGCGGCCGAGCCCGAGCCTATTTTTAGTCAGCGCCAAATTGAAATAGGCGCCGCGCAGATCGCGTCGCAGCGTTCGCAACGCTGCGTCAAGCTCCAGCTCGCTCAGAAGCAGTTCGTTTCTCGCGACGGCCAGGCGTTTACCACGTTTGCCGGCGGTTTCAATTGGTTGGGAAACTGAGACATTCAGACGCGGCTCGGAACGCGTGTACCCGGTAATCAAATCCGGATTGGGCCGCTCGCCGGCAATGAGCACACCCGCCTCCGCCACGGCGCGATGGCGGCGAATGGCGTTTATATGCAAGTTATCGCGCGCCGCCAGTTCATAGACTTGTTCGAAACTGAGCCCGTCAGGACTGGCCGCCGGAACGGGTGTACTTGTCTGAACTGGTGCCGGAGTTTGTGCCGACACCAGTCCAGCGGTTAGGGCGATCAGCGCCGCGATCATTCCTGCAAAGGCTGTCGCGATCGGCAACCGACGTTTCAAACGGTCCACAGTCATTTACGGTTTGGTCCTCTTACGATCGTTGCGTTTCTCGGCGGCTTCGTTGACAGCAGACTCATCTTTCACCTCGAGCACTTTGCCTGTGTAAGCTTCGACCTGGACTTCCTTGATGCCATTGGCAACGCGGATATCGAAAGAGTAGATGAGGTTGCCATTCTCGCGTTCCAATTCGGCAGACTTGATTCGCCCGCCGGGAACCTCATTAAGCGCAATCGCGCGAGCCCGTTTCATCCCGATCTTCGTTTTGCGTGCGGTGTTGGAGTTTTGGGCTGCGCTGGTGTCTCCGCTTGAGACCGCCCTGGCTTGAGAAATCACGACATTGCCGGCCAATGCCGCCGCCAGCAGAAATATGACGATATTCAGTTTCTTCACGTACTGCTCCTTGAAATAAGTTAGAGATTTAGGGGACGGGCGAATATAGGCAAGCGAACCTTAACAGAAGATTAAAACGCGAGAACCGAAACGAGTGTTTCGAGCGCCGGACGGATCCGCCTTGTTACTTGCTCGAGGTTTAGAGGCGGGACTTGTCCCGCCAGATATATTCCAGAAGTTGGGACAAGTCCCAACTCTAAACGGCATTAGGGGTGGGGACATTCTCGCTCGAGCCAACGGTTAAGAAGGCGAACCGTCGGAGTGCGGCTCGAGGATATAACCCTGACCGCGGCGCGTGTGGATGAGTTTCACGGCGCGCTGATCATCCACTTTCTTTCGTAACCGGTTAACAAATACCTCAATCGTATTTGAGAAGGGATCAAACGACTGGTCCCAGACGTGTTCAGCAATCTCGGCGCGGGAGACAACCTGTCCCGCGTGCCTCGCAAGGTGCTCGAGAAGACTGTATTCCTTTGCCGTCAATTCAATTTGCCGGCCGGCGCGAAAAACCTTTTGCCCGGCTAAGTCAATTATCAGATCTTCAACTTGAATCTGATCCGGGCGAACTTCGTTTCCGCGCCGCGATAGGGCGCGTAAACGGGCCAGCAACTCTCGAAACGAGAATGGCTTTGTCAGGTAATCGTCGGCACCGCTGTCGAGCCCGGCGATGCGATCGTCAACCGTTGCCCGCGCCGTCAGCATCAAGACGGGAGTGGCGTCTCCGCGCGCACGAAGCTCGCGACAGACCTCGAAGCCGTCCCGCCCGGAGAGCATCACGTCGAGTATGATCAGATCGTAATCGTTGACTGCCGCTTGATAGAGTGCGGCGTCGCCGTCGCCCACGACATCAACCGCGTAAGCGTGCTCGCGCAGTCCTTTGGCAATCACCTGGACCATGCGCGGCTCGTCTTCTACCAGCAGAATTCTCATACCGTCGGATCGGTCAGTAACTGGCTAGAAGTTCCATGCCAGCATTGCCCCATACGTGCGGGATCGTGGGCTATAAATCGGTGCGATGCGCAGAAATAATTTTGATCGTACCAAGTCGTCAGGCTGTTTTTCATTTAGAGCATCCAGAGCTGAATCGTGATGCTTATGATAGACATAACGGCCAGTGCCATAGCCGATGGCGCTTCCGACGAGTACATCGGACAGGAAGTGGTTCCGTCCCGTGTAGCGGGCGAGGCTGACGGCCGCGGCGACGCCGTATACGCCAAACTGAACAAGGGGGCGTTTATGGCCATACTCCTGGGCGATAACAGTGGCTAGCGACCAGGCGCTGATCGCATGACCGGAGGGAAACGAATTGCCGCCATCAAAAAACTCTCCACTGGAGTGGTCCACCGGCGGACGCTGGCGTTGCGAAACCGCTTTCAGCGCCTGAACCACAATCCCGCTATCAATGAGAGCTTCAGCGCCAAGCAAACCGGTTTCTCGGGCCCGGGCGTTGTTTGTAGCCCGACCAGTTAAGTAGAACACTGCGGCAACACCTCCTGTCGCATAGATAGAACCAAGCTGGCTGACGTCTTTGCTGATTCTAAGTCTGCTGCGATTGTCTACATGCTCAACCAATTCGCCGGATGTGCGGCGGTCGGTGGCAATCAAGGCCATAGTTGAAAGGCCGATCGGAGCCAACCATTTTGCGTCGCTCTCATGTAAATGAAACGGGGAGGTCCAAATCGCGCGTTGATCGTGGAGGATATTGACGAAGAATTTCTTTTCCTGGCTCGGTGTTGGTTTAGGAATCGCGCGGCCGGTGGGAGGAGTTTGCGCCATCCCATTACTTGTGAAGATCAGAATGACACTGAACAACAGGAGGCGAAACGACGCTGCCCGCATCGAATAATCAGTATTCATAGCGTTACTCCAATGAGTGAAATTCTAAATGGGGGAGC
>DIYZ01000084.1:79195-80558 GCA_002427845.1 Chloracidobacterium sp. UBA6041
GTTATGTCTTTCTTCCCTTGATTAAACTCCGGGAAGTTTTTCCTGAATCAAAGGCGCTACCGCCACTTGATTTCTGCCGTTATTCTTCGCGACATATAACGCGCGGTCACTCGCGGTATAAAGCGTTCGCTCTGAATTCGCGTGCGCGGGGCAGGCAGCGAGGCCAATGCTCAGCGTAATGTTTCCCACGCCTTCAATTGTTTGCTTCGCCAGAATACTAAGTAAACGTTTGGCGGCTAACTCCGCTTTCACGTCATCAACTCCGGCCAACAGCAAAGCGAACTCTTCGCCGCCCAACCGCGCTGCCGTGTCATTGTCACGCGAGACCTGCGTCAGCGTGTTGGCAATGTGGCGGATGACGACGTCGCCAAACGGATGACCATACTTATCGTTGATCGCCTTCATGTAATCGATATCCAGCATCAGCAGAGCGCACGGTGTGCCGTAACGACGCCATCTTTCTACTTCGCGAGTCAGCGCTACGCGGAATCGCCGGCGATTTGCCAGTCCAGTCAAATGATCGAGATCCGCCTCGGCGCGAAGCCGGTCCATGGTCTGCCGGAGTTTGACCAATTGCCTGGCGCGCAGAGCCAGGAGCCCAGCCTCTGCGGGCATTTGGAAGTAGTCAAATGCGCCCGCTGACATAGCCGCTTGCCTTTGTGCCAATGACGCTGGTTCGGGCCCAACTAAGATCAGAGGCACACTATCCTGCGCCTGGTCCAGCGTTCGTGCGATTTCCCGGGACGATAACCCCTTAGTGGCTGAGCTTGCGATAACGAGATGCGGACGAGAGCGCTGCAAAGACACCAGCGCAGCGGCGCCGGCCGACACTCCCACAACTTCGAGCTCGGCGGACTCGAGGACTGCCCGATATGAAACTGTATGCTCATCGGTAATAAGCAATATACGGCCCTGGTCGCGCGCAGTTTTGTCACCCGACTTCTCTTTTTGAGCTTTTGCTTTCAATAGAACCTCACTCGACATGAGAGAGCCGCAAAAGAATGGGAGACAATTGGTTCTTTTGAGGAGATGCCCGGTTGGGACGTTAGAAGAATAACCCGTCGTCAGTGAGGGCCGTCAACGTTTAACAGTAGGGGTCAGTTTGATATTCGAAAAGCAACTGTTCGCTGGAAGCGCGGGCGCCCGCGCTCCAGTAAACACCGCTATTTCTGGTCGTCCTTCTTTTCCCACTCTTCGCGCGTGAGCGGCGTGATAGTTTCCAGTTTCTTTTTGGCCAACTCGGAGTTTATGCCTGCCAGTTCCTTCGCCAGCCAGGCGTCGAAGTCTTTAACTACATCTGCCAATTCGCGAGCGAGTACATCTGTTCGCTCCACCTGGGTCTGCGAAGGACGTCCTTCATAAA
>DIYZ01000084.1:80784-85431 GCA_002427845.1 Chloracidobacterium sp. UBA6041
CCGCCTTCCGTGGTCGCGACAATCTTCTTGCGCCGGACATCGACCTCGGCCGCTGCCGCTCGCAGGCGACTCGCAAGCGGGTCGTTCGCCGGCAGCCTGGCCGCGCGATCCTCGAGTGCCAGACGGATCCCGTTAATTCGCTCCACAGAAAACGTCATGTTACCCAGTAGGTCGTAAAGTTTCATCGACAGCTCAAATTGCGCGCGGCGATCCTCGGGCGTATGTTTCGCTCGAGGGTCGGTGATTACCTGCAACGGCGTCGTGTATACCTGCTTGTCCTTCGTCATTCTCACGGTGTAGGTACCAGGCAATAGACGTGGGCCAATGGCAGCGCCGAAAGCTGCAGTGGCCGCCCGTGGCACCTTGGGCGCCTTGAGCCGCATGGGCCAGGTCGCACGGTTAAGGCCGCGGCGCTTGCTGCTGGGAATGGTGCCCACCACTTTACCGTTGGAATCCAACACCTCGATTTTCAGGTCGCCGAAAATGTGTCGCTTCTTTTGGTAGTAGACGAAGATTGCTTCGTCCGTGGGATTGGGTCCCACAAACACGGCGTCCCCATTGGACCATCCGCCAGAGCCGGCAATGCTCTGCACACTTGGCTTTGCCTGCAAAAATACCGCTTCCTTAGCCAGCGTGTCGGGCGTAAGTGCGCGAAGAGGAGTGATGTCGTCCACGATCCACATCCCGCGGCCATGCGTGGCAATTACCAGAGCATGATCGCGCGGGTGAATTGCAAGATCGCGCACGGCAACGTTTGGCATTTCACCGCCCTTGTATTGCGCCCATTGCTTGCCACCATCGAGCGAAACCCAAAGGCCCAGCTCCGTGCCGACGAACAGAAGATCTTTGTTAACCAGATCTTCTTTCACTACGTGCGCGTAACCGCGGACCGGAGCGCCCTCGCTGATTAATGGCGTCCACGTCTGCCCAAAGTCGGTCGTCTTATAGACATAAGGACGCATGTCGCCGAACGTGTGTACGTCGAAGGTGGCGTAGGCCGTACCCTGGTCAAAATGTCCCGGCTCAACTGAAGAAACCCAGGCGTTTTTCGGCAGTCCCTGAATGTTTCCGACAACATTCGTCCAGTTGTTCCCTCCGTCTCGAGTTAGCTGCACATTGCCATCGTCCGTACCTACCCAAACGATATTTGAGTCCCTGGGCGATTCGGCGATCGCAAAGATAGTCGTGTGCATTTCCGCGGCTGAGTTGTCGACAGTGACGCCGCCCGACTGTTCCTGTTGCTGTTTTTCAGGATCGTTTGTAGTCAGGTCGGGAGATATGCGTTCCCAGGTCTGGCCATGATCGCGCGAACGGAAAAGAAACTGCGCACCGATGTAAATCGTACCGTCGTTTTTCGGGCTCAGGTGAATCGGCGTATTCCAGTTGTAGCGGAGCTTCTTTTCGTTGTACTGCGGCAGCGGCTTGATGTTGCGCGATTCATGAGTCTTGCGGTTAATTCGAGAGATCTCGCCGCCCTGATACTCAGCGTAGATGTAATTGGGATCGGAAGGATCGGCAAACATCCAGAAGCCGTCGCCACCATACATGTTTTCCCAACGGCTATTGGTGATGCCCCCCGGATACTCGGAGTCGCCAACCCAGGAGCTGTTGTCCTGCAACCCACCGTAGACGTGATACGGCATATCCATGTCTACACTGACGTGATAAAACTGCGAGATAGGCAGGTTCTCAGCTTTCCACCAGCGATTACCGCCGTCATACGAGTACCAGACACCACCATCGTCGCCGGTGATCAAGTGATCGGTATTGTTTGGATCGATCCAGACGTCGTGGAAGTCGCCGTGCGCGCCGCCCGAAATGTTGCTGAAACTCTTGCCGCCATCGTTGCTGACGATGAGTGGACCATCAGGCTTGTAAACTTTCTTTTCGTCTTTTGGATCGACGATCAGGTTGGCGAAGTAAAAAGGACGCCAGATCATGTTCTGGCTGCGATCCTGCGCAGTCCACGTCTGCCCGCCATCATCGGAACGATACAGACCGTTCTTGGGAGCCTCCGCTTCGATAAACGCATAGACAACCTCCGGCTTCGAAGGAGCTACCGTAACCGCTATCCGGCCCCACGGTTTGGGTGGCAAATCTTTCGCGCTCTTTTCATCGAGCTCGGTCCATGAGGCGCCACCGTCGGTACTCTTAAATAGCCCACTGCCGCTGAGCGCATTCGGCCCGTCTCCGCCCGAGCGGAAGGTCAAACCCTTGCGGCGGAAGTCCCACATCCCGGCATAGATCGTCTTCGGGTTCTGCCGGTCCATCGACATCGTGGAGCAACCAGTCGAACCGTTCGCGCCTTTCAGAATTTTGGTCCAGCTTTTCCCGCCATCGGTAGTCTTGTAGACGCCGCGCTCATCACTGTCGCTCCACAACTTCCCCGGCGCGCAGACGTAAACGGTATCTGTGCTGGTGGGGTCAACCAGGATCTTGGCGATGCGTTCGGAATCCTTGAGACCGAGGTTGATCCAGTTGTCGCCGCCGTCGACGGATTTGTAAACGCCGTCGCCGACTGACACGCTGTTGCGAGTCCAGGATTCTCCGGTGCCCACCCAGATGACTTTCGGATTCTTTGGATCGATCGTTACCGCCCCGATTGACTGCACCGGTTGCTTGTCAAAAACCGGCTTGAAGGTTGCGCCGCCGTTGACCGACTTCCAAACGCCGCCGCTTGCCGCTCCGATGTAGACGGTGAGACGCTGTCCCTCGCGCACTGCATCGATGGCGGCGACGCGGCCGCTCATCGCTGCCGAACCAATATTGCGCGCGCCCAGGCCGGAGATCGTTTCGGAGTCCACCTTTATGGACGCGGGCTGTTGCGGCGCTTGAGCGAACCCCGCGTTCGCCAGCAAAAAGCTGAGGACCACTGTCGGCAGGCAATAAACTAAGTTTGTCTTCATCGCGAATCCTTTTTCTTGGTAGGAAATATTCTTCGTGTCCGGCTATCGTTTTGATGGTGGTGCCGAGCCGTCACGCCACCTCAAGCTGCAGAGCCGCAAAAAAACTCTCCCTGGTGTTATCTCTCTTTTGTGCGCTTTGCTATGGCTTGGTTCCAGGTTTCGTGGGCGGCTTCTTCTCATCTGCTTTTTTCTGTGGAAGCTTTTCGGAAGCGTCGAGCGGCTTCGCTCCGGGCTCGGTCTTCGCGGGCGGCGTCGGAATATGGAAGCGGTTGTCGTCAATGGGCACGTTAGCCTCGATCTTATCGTAGGTAACCTTCTGTCGGTTTTGACTGCCTTTTACATTCACTTCCACCGAGTGTGGCAGATACCAACCGGCGACTTCCTTGTAGTCGCCAAGCGATGTTTCGTATTCGCGCTCAGCGCCTCGGATCATTCGCTTGGTATCAATCTTAATGGGAACGTAGTAGTCGGTATCCAAGTAGTAGTAACGAACATCGCCATTCGCGAGGGTCAGTTTGAGCTTGAAAGCGTCCGTGCCTTCGACCGGCTCCATGCCCACAAACTCCACCTTGTTTCCCTTCTGCTGGTAGTTAACGAGCGGTCCGTCGAAATCAGAGTCCTCGAGAATCTGCTTCATCTCTTCCTCGCCCAGCGGCTCGGGATCCTTCTTGCCCTGCCAGGGTTCGATTTTCCATCCGGTCTTGCCGTCGTAAGCGTTGATGGCCGTCAAACCCTGCAGCGAGAATTCCTGGCGCACCATATTTGACCGCTTGTTCTCTTCCACGATGGCAGCCTCGAAGCCTCCGCCTCCGGTAAACTTGCCTGAGCGGCGCAGTGTCTTCACCGCTTGGATCTTCTCCGGCCCGCCAACCGCTTTAATATATTTTGCGACGATCTCTTCCGCAGTCTGTGCCGAGGCAGGCATGGCGATAAAGACGAGGCCAGCGATGGCCAGCAGGACTCTACGCATAAATCTTCTCCTTGCTAGATTGGTTAAGCCCCGGCTATCGAGTTTGATCGGCCGAGGAGGATCGAAAGCCGGAACCTAATGAGTTCCAATTCCAGTTAGTCGATCGACCGGTATTGTAGTTAGCCATTGTTCGCATTTATACGGAGGTAGGGGTGCCAAAGGTTTCCGCCTTTTAATAGGAGGGCAAACTTTGCCGTGCCGGCGAAGCCGCATGACAATGAAGGGCGACCTTTAATATTGGAATATTGGTGGAGCCGAGGGGGATCGAACCCCTGACCTCATGACTGCCAGTCATGCGCTCTCCCAGCTGAGCTACGGCCCCATTCCGAAGCAATATCGTGAATCAATCTCAACTATGGGCAAGCAAAGAGTAGCCCGCGCGGAAAAGAGCGTCAAGAGGCGGCGACTTTTGGAATACTGATGCACTTTGATTAGGTCGTGGCGATACATCTCTACTGCAGAACCGGCGAGCGAACCGGGGTCCCCAGCCGCGCAGCCCGGGTGGGGTGGTGGTAGCGACCGGATGCTGCATCAAACTGACGAGCTCGGCGTTACAGAACCGCTCGCGGTACGCTTGCAGAACTCAACGGCTTCCGTACGCGCGAGTTCAATCCAGCGTTCGTGACAATGCAGTACATCGGCTACCTGAGGAGGAATCCGGATGATCCGGGCTTCAACTTCTGGCTGGGAGTGTTGAATGCGAACAACGACCAGAACCAGATGGTCAGCGCTTTCATTACATCGAGCGAGTATCGGCAGAGGTTCGGACAG
>DIYZ01000258.1 GCA_002427845.1 Chloracidobacterium sp. UBA6041
CTAGGATACTCGACTTCACATCGCTAATTTCCACGTTGAGTTTTGCATCCGCTCGCTACCGCGAGCAGTTCTGTATAGCCAGGTTGAATCCAGCACCCGTCGCTGCCGCTTCCGGCTCTGAATTGAGTGAAGTCGCTTTATGTCCGACTAGTGGTATTATGCCCACATAAAAGAAGCACTCTCCCCAAAAACGGATTTCGTATTGCGGCTTTGGATTTAGACGTGCTTATGAAAAACTCATTCTCGACGGTAGCAAAATACAAATACCTGTTTCCACTCGTTCTCCTTTTCCTATTGCCCTACGTCAATTCGCGGCTAAGCTCACAGACCCGCGAAAGAACCGTCAAGCCGGGGAGATCTGCAACCCCGACCGAAGTCGTTAAGGTTGATGTCGATCTAGTTACGGTCGACGCCCTTGTGCTTCAGAAGAAAACGGCCCGCGCAGTGGGCGACTTGAAGGAAACCGACTTTGTTATTCTGGAAGACGGGACCAAACAGCAGCTAACTCATTTCAGCCAGAACACTCTGCCGCTGTCCGTTTTGTTGTTGATCGATCGCGGGGGCTGTCTTGATCCCTTTGGTTCAGCAGTGCGGCACGCAGCGAATGAAGCGCTGTCGCGTCTGAAGCCGACAGACGAAGTGGCCGTGATTAGCTACCACGACAATGCAGAACTGCTGCAAGAATTCACGCGCGATCGCGCGCAAATAGAGAGCGCTCTGAATCGAATTCCTCCGCACAATAATTGGGCCGATCACTGCCTCAACAAGGCAATCGCGAAAGCCGCCGATTACATGGTGACAGCCGGCAACCCGGTTGGGCGGCGCGTGATAATCGTGATCACCGGTATCACGCGGAACTTCGACTGCGGCCATGGGCCATCGGGCAAAGCAGCCAAGCAGGCCCTTTATGAATCCGGCAGCGTGGTGTGCGGGCTGGTCCCTTCGACCACCGGACAGCGAATGGAAAACGGATATATGGTCTGGGGAACAAAAATGGCCGGTGTATTTGGAGCCCCAACGTTGGACATCAAGGAACTTGCCGATGAGACTGGCGGCGAAGTCCTGGAAGACAAACCTGAGAAACTTGACACAACCTTCAATACGCTCATTGATCATTTGCGCACTCGCTACAGCCTTGCCTTTGTGTCCTCAAATAAAAAGCGGGACGGGAGTCTGCGAAAACTGAAGATCGACCTCACGCCGGACGCACAGAAGTCGCGGGGCAAACTGGTGGTGAAAGCGCGGCGAAGTTATCTTGCACCCAAAGAAAAATAGAGAGAGGAATTGATGAAGATCAGTGATGAGACAACGGATGACGATCCCGATTCAACAGATCCGTTCCATCCCTTTCCTGAGCCTGTCAGAATTCCTATTACTGACGTTTTCGATCTTCATACGATCCAACCACGCGATGTGAAACTAGTAGTCGAGGAATATCTGAACGAAGCGCGGGCCGCCGGCTTCCGCAGCGTAAGAATCATTCACGGTAAGGGTAGGGGCGTACAACGGGAAATGGTCCGCAAGATATTAGAACGAACCCCGTGGGTTCTGGCGTGGGCTGATGCGCCGCCCGAGGCAGGTGGTTTGGGTGCGACGCTTGTTCGGCTGACACTGGATTGAGAAGCTAACTATGAATTTGTTAGTGGAATAACGAATACTGTAGTGACTGCATAGCCGCAGAGCGGCGAAATATTTATAGCTTCGCGTCAATCGCCTTGATAGTTTCGTGCCTGACGGCACTTTCCGACAATCTACTCAAACGAGCAGACCTCTAATAAGTTCGCTAAGCCAGTCAATATCAATCGGCTTAGTGACGTAAGCGTCAAAGCCCGCGGCCCTGGCGCCGGCACGAAAGTCAGTTTCCTGGTGAGCGGTAACTGCAATGATGGGAACCGTCTTCAATTCCTTGCTGGCACGTATTTTCTCGGTGGCCGAGATGCCATCCATGAGCGGTAGAGACAGATCCATGAGAATAATGTCGGGTTGTTCGCGCTCAGCGATTTCCACCGCCTGCCGACCGTTTTCTGCTTCCAGCACCAGATAACCAAGCTGCTCCAATTCCAGCCGCATAAAATAACGCGCATCGTCGATGTCCTCGACAATCAATACGGTCCGATCTCGGGAATCTTTTTCAATCATTTGTGGGCGACCCGACTCCCTGCTGCGACAGAAATACCGGAGTTCTGCTGATACTTTACGAAAATGCTTAGAATTTTGGGTTGGTCCTGACTGTATGTCGCCGGTAAGGTTATGTCAAGAAACGCGTCCTTGCGGGGTGTAGCTGCGGTTTCCCGGTAGAAAACATTCACCCCGGGAAAAACTAAGTCGTTTGAGTCACACGAATTGTGTGAACCAAAAGCCGCGCAGGATCGTTAGAGCATAAGAACGCGAACTTCTGGAAAGGCCGGAACATCGATGAAAAGAATAATGCTGGTCGTGCTCTTGGTAGGAATTGCCGGCGTTGCCGGCCTGATCCGCACGCATTCAAGTGCGGTGGGCAGCATCCGTGAATGGCCGCTAGTCATTCATGGCGACAAGCAGTCAGGCGCCGAGGCGCGCGACGAAATTCGCAAGAGTTTTGAACTGGCGCCAGGCGCGCGCGTGGAAGTGTCCGGGATTAATGGCTGGGTCAAGATTGAAACTTCCGACCGCAAAACGGCCGACGTCTATATCGAACGCACCGGCGCCAGCCAGGAAGTCTTGGGCCGCCGGAAAATCGTGATCGACAGCACGGCAGGAGAACTAACAATCCGTGGCGAAAAGGGTGATGGCAGTTTCTTCGCGCGAATTTTCGGTTCTAAACCTTCCGAACGTATAACGCTCCGACTGCCAAAACAAATCTCTTTAGTCGCCAGAGGCGTAAACGGCTCGGTCACAACCGGTGAGATTGACGGACCGGTTGAGGTTCATGGCGTCAACGGAAAAGTCGACATCGCTCAGGCCAGTGGCTCGGCGGAATTCCATGGTATTAATGGAAACATTTCCGTGGCCTTAAGACGATTGGACAACTCTGTGGACATTCACGGTATCAACGGAAATATTGAGCTTCGGCTGAGCGATGGCGTGAATGCGGATCTTGAAGCTCATGGGATGAATGGAGATGTAACTTCGGACTTGCCAAACGTCGTGGTTGACAAGAGCAGGCACGGGAGTTACAGCGCGCAGATCGGCCAGGGAGGTAACTCAATTTCTGCCAGCGGCATAAACGGCAACATTCGTTTGACTCGGATGATGACCGCTTCCACGACAGCAGTTGAATCGAAAAGCGGGAGCTGATTCGCTACAAACTAAGCAGGGGCAAGCCCGCCTTCCTGACCTGGAGATTCTCTAACGCGCTCGGTTAGTCGCCACCTTGAAAGCCTTGCACCGAGGTTTTGGAATTCTATTGCGGTTAGCTCGTGGTGAGGAAGGCGGGCTTGCCCCCGCTGATTCCTAACAGTCAAGGGTGAAGGTGGAAGATTCAGGGACCCTGAGTTTGTCGAACTCACTACTTAATCTCCGAAAATTTGATGTTTATGATTGGATACTCTTTCCAATCCTTGTAATCGTAGTGCCACCACTCGGGTTCGTAGACTGCAAATCCTTCCGCGCTCATGGCCGCGCGCAGCAGTTCGCGTAGACGCTTCGCTTCTGCCGTCGCACATTCGTAATTGACGTGTGCGCGTTCAGTCATCTCATCATACTCACTCGGCATTCTAACTTCCGCGCCCGTCTTCAGATCAAACAGCGACAAATCGACGGCGCAGCCGCGGTTGTGACGCGAACCCTTATTGGGATCGGCAACAAAGATCTTCTTGTCCTCGGGCGTGGCGTCCCAGAAAGCTTTAGTTACTGACCAGGGACGATAACCATCAAAGACGACGAGGCCAAATCCCACCCTTCGCAACGACTGATTTACTCGGACAAGAGCTTCGGCGGCGGGACGTTGTAGAAACGCGCGCGGCTGCTTGTAGACGGCTTTGCCCAGGAAGTTGTTCTTAGTGGCGTAGCGAATATCGAGCTTGATGGTGGGATCGAGCCTGACAAGTTCCACCAGATCCGGCTGCCGAAATTGGCCGATCTCAACAGGTCGTCCCTGCGCAAAAGCAATAACCAGAATCAGGGAAACAAGCAGAGAGGCTTTCAGCCAATGTGAAGTCATTGTTCACCTCAAATTGAAATTATTCTTCACACCGCCGGGGGTGAACCACCCTTCCCGACCTGGAGACTTCATTGCTCGCGAGTGCTTTCCGCAATTTGAGAGCCTGGGGTGAAGCGCAGCGGAACCCCAGGATCCAACGAGACCACGAACCGAGCCCGTGTAGCGGGCGGCAGAAGGTAACGTCATGAAATGGTTTCCTAGGGCCGGGTAATACCAGTCATAAGGATTCTGCTGTCGCCCGTTTCACGGGCTCTCTCTTCAGCTTCCGATCCTGGGGGTTTCGCTGCGCTCCACCCCAGGGCGGGGTCCCCGGCCGAGCAGCTCGGCTGGGGTGCGAGACTTTATGCCCACGCTCGCTTCGCGAGTTCCAGATGGCATTCTTCCGACTTAACCAGGAAATTCTTAAGTTTGTCGGACACCACTCTTTGACCTTCTAACGGGCGGAGAGTTTACCATTGAAGTCCGCAAATAAAGTTTTTCGGCGACGGACGCCGACCGAAAAGGTTATGGCAGAAAAATGAAGGGCACCTCACCGGGGTGCCCTTCTCAATACGACGCCGCTTATCATTTCAAAATGACGGCGCGTGTTATTTCACTTTTGCAGTGAACACTTCTTCCATCAGATAAGGACGACGGCAACCGCTGGACGGGTCCAACTGCCTGCGGCTATCCGTCCAGACGGGATATGAAACCCCGCCAAACGAAACCAGCCCTTCATAGTCGCCTTGCTGATTGCCGTAGTTGATTCCCTGACAGGGGAAGACACCATCGCAATCGTGCTCGTTAGAGCTAACGGTGCTGACGCGCGTGTCTGCAGCGCCCCAACTCGCTCCGTCGGACGAGCGCGCGAGATAGTAATCCGTCTGATAGCGCGAACCGGTCGTGTCGTTTCGCGTGTCATAGAACGCCACGTTTACTCCGCCAGTCACCGGATCAATCGACATCCAGTGGTTAAAGCGATCCACTGCGGATAGAAATTGATCGGTAACGGGCGCGGCGGGCGACCACGTCGTCCCGTTATCATCGGAATACGAGATAAAGATGTCTGTGGTGTTTGCCGGCGTCAGATCCATCCAACTGCAATAGATCCTGCCTCGATGAGTTCCGCTTGAACGGTCAACATCCAGCGAGGGATAGACCAACGCTCCGCGAAACGACTCGGCGGGAATGCGGATATCAAACGGAAGAATCTTTCGCGAGATGGTAACGGGCGTTCCCCATGTTGTGCCGCCATCGAAGGAGCGATTAAAAACGATGGCGTTAGCAGCATAGTCATTCCAGGAGACATAGACTTCTCCGTTCGGCCCGACAGCCGGTGAAGCACCGATTGACTTGCCTGGTCCCGAAGGATCATCGACGCGCACTGTAGAGAAGCTCGCGCCGTGGTCGGTTGAAGTGCCGAGCTGCACGCCGCCGCGGATCGATCCACCGGACGCTGCGTCCCAGGCAATGTAAACATTGTCGCGATATGGACTGCCCACGTTCTGGTCGGCGGTTATCATCGGCTTATCGTTGAAATGGTTCGCCCCGTTCTCAAAATCGAAAAAGGTTACCGTAGGATAGGTTTTGCCTCCGTCAGTTGAGCGGGCTACTGCCATTTGAGTTCCGTTAATGCCGTTGCCCTTGCCGAAAAAGACCACGATGTAGCCGTAGAAGAGATTTCCGCTGCTATCAAAGGCGAGCGTGGGATCGGATCCGAAATCGATGCCACTTTTTGATTTCGGTGGAGGCAGCGGAAGGTCAACACCTCCCCAGCTCGTCCCGCCGTCGGAACTAAAGTAGCCGCGCATCGGTAGACGGAAGATTTCGTTTGACCCTGCGGCCAGTGTCCTGGGTTTGTTGGGATCGAGGGTAATAAAGGTTTCGCTCTGGGGACCGCATTCGTTTGAAACATCCACGTTGCTTCCGTAGCTCACGGAAGTAGTCGAGCCAGGATTGCCGTCAGCACCATTGTTTAGAATGAACTGATACTTGTCCCACCAGGTGGGATCGTGGGAAGTGCTTTGGGCGGCAACCGGATACAAACTCTGCGAGGTAGTGAACGCCAGCAGAATCAATACCAGGCCGAGAAGAAATGACAACCGTATTCTAGTATTCATCGACAGACTCCTTGGAATGGGGCGCCGCCTTCGTTGGCGGGCCGGATTAGAGTTTTCCCTGTTCAGCGAAGAGATACGGAGACCGGAGACCACAGACACTCATGAGATGAATTACTCGCTGGGCACGGGAGGCCCGCATTTTATCCCCATTTTCCCTGCATGAGAAGAAGTGAGCGCGCCAATTCAGCGTCTCCATTCAAATTCTTTGTAACGCGACTCTTAGGTTGCGTAGCGATCGGAAAGTCCGATTCCGGGCGCGAAATCAATGATCGAGAATTGAACCAGTTCGCGAAACCAGTTATAAAGATACCCAAATAAGCAATCCATAACCGGTTACAGGAGAATCCGAAACTTGCCGCAAAGTAGACAACGAAAGACTGGAAAGGCTAAGAAACGACCGAAGGGTCTTTATCCGGCGAGGAAGGCCAAACCTCCGGCCGGGCGCAACCGTCAGATGCGAATAATCGCCATTGTTATTGTGCTGGCCATCGCAGCCTCTGCAATTGCTTATTTAATTTCTCACCGCGGCGGAAAAGGCGGCACCGAAGTAACGACAGCTTCCGGCCTTAAGTACACCGATCTCGTCGAGGGAACGGGGCCTTCGCCGAAAAGAGGACAGACAGTAACCGTAAACTATACCGGCACTCTGGAAAACGGGACGAAGTTTGACAGCTCCTACGATCATGGAAGGCCGGCTGACTTTCGTATTGGTGTCGGCGCAGTTATTAAAGGTTGGGACGAAGGTTTAATGTCCATGAAAGTTGGCGGCAAACGGAAGTTGATTATTCCTTCAGCCCTCGGCTATGGGCCCGTTGGAAGGCCGCCGGACATTCCCGGAAACTCGACCTTGATCTTTGATGTTGAGTTGTTGGGCGTGAAGTAGCCTCTGCCGGCTAGCTGGATGGCTGGGGCGTTCCTTAAAAAAGCGACCGGAGCCATAGTCTGCACAATGGTCTGAAATCGCCGGCGGCGGATTGCAGACATGACTGTCTCCTAATTCAGACATGATTTCGAGACCCGGCATGGTCCAGAGCTAGCCCTTTCATTGCATTATGCTTGCAATGCAACTTCAGGGCTAGCGGTAGCATCGGATATTGGGTAAGATTCTGTTCAACCTCTCCTGTTTGAGCCCCAACGTCGAGTTTGAAATTTTAGTGGAAAATCTAGGAGGTAGTAATGACTGGAAAATATTTTGGACGAATTGTTTATGCCGGCCTCTTATGTTTCGTGGCACTTAGCCTGACGACGTCGGCCTTCGGCCAGGGTCGTGGTGGTGGTGGCGGGCGTGGCTCGGCCGGGGGTGCGGGAAATGCAGGAGGACCACCTGCGGGTGTTGGCGTGGATCGCGGTCTCGGCACCGCTTCTACACGATCGAACGGACGCTCGGACACGGGACTGGGGACAGCTTCCGATCGCTCGAACGGCCGCTCCGATGAAGGATTGAATCGCGCGAGATTGGCGAGCGATAATCTTAATCGGGCTGACCAGGACTTGCGGGATCATCCGGGAATCGCCAACACGCTTCATGTGAACGCAAACGATCTTCGAGCCGGCTACCAGGCCGCCCTGGCAATTAACCCCAACCTGAAGTTTGGCCAATACGTGGCAGCCACAAGACTAGCTCAAAATCTCGGCACGAGATTTCCGAATGTTACGAGAGATGCGATCTTAGCGGGTTTGGCCTCAGGCGACAGTCTGGGAAAAACATTGCAGAACCTTGGTCTCAGCTCGCAGGAAGCCAATGCAGCAAAGAAGCAGGCCGAACGAGAGATTAAACAGGGCAGGAGATAGTTCGCGCAAAGACTACTGTTAACGCCGGAAGTTTCGGCAAAAGAAAGATGGCCCACCAGCTCGGTGGGCCATTTCTTTGGTAGCAGAATCCCTTTCGGAAAGACGCTTCGATTACTCCCTCCTTTTGGGCCAAATTAATTTTGAGTTGTGAATCGCGAGCAGAGTGTAACGCAAACCGTTAGTTTGCGCGTCTGCAAGTTTGATTACTTACTCGCCGGAGAGTTAATCTGCTTGAAAATCCACAAAGCAGCTACCCGAGGAGAAGCACGCAATGGGTGAAAACACCTTAACCATCACCGACAACCGCACGGGCAAGCAGTATGACTTGCCAATAGAAAACGGCACCATCAAGGCGATGGACCTGCGGCAGATCAAACAGTCTGAAGACGACTTTGGTTTGATGACCTACGATCCGGCATTCATGAACACTGCTTCCTGCAAGAGCCGAATTACTTTTATCGATGGCGATAAAGGCATCCTTGAATATCGCGGTTACCCGATAGACCAATTGGCCGAAAAGAGCACTTATCTGGAAGTCGCATACTTACTCCTCAATGGCGAGCTGCCGGATCGGGCGCAGTTGTCTGACTGGACACGTAACATCACCTATCACACGTTCATTAATGAGAGCATCAAAAAAGTAATCGACGGCTTTCACTACAACGCGCATCCGATGGGCATGTTTGAAGCTACGCTCGGCGCGCTGTCTACCTTTTATCCGGATGCCAAAGACATTTTTGACAAGGAATGTCGGCAGAAACAGATCTACCGGTTGATTGCGAAAGTGCCGACCATCGCCGCCTTCGCTTACCGTCACCGCATCGGCATGCAGTATGCCTATCCGGATAACGATCTCAGCTACGAAGGCAACTTCCTGAACATGATGTTCAAGACTACGGAACTTAAGTATCAGCCAAACGCGGTACTCGAGCGGGCGCTCACTGTCTTGTTCATCCTGCACGCCGACCATGAACAGAATTGCAGTACCAACGCGATGCGCAGTATCGGCAGCGCTCACACGGATCCATTCTCGTCACTGGCGGGAGCGGCCGCGGCGCTTTACGGACCGCTGCATGGCGGCGCAAACGAGATGGTGCTGCGCATGCTGCGAGAGATTGGCTCGATCGACAAAGTTCCCGAATACATCAAGCGCGTGAAAGCCGGAGAGTTTCGCTTGATGGGGTTTGGTCACCGCGTTTACAAAAACTACGATCCGCGCGCGCGCATTATCAAACAAGTTGCCGACGAGGTGTTTGCAGTCACCGGCAAAGATCCTTTGCTGGACATCGCTCTAGAGCTGGAGCGCATCGCGCTCGAAGACGAGTATTTCGTTAAGCGCCGGCTTTACCCGAACGTGGATTTCTATTCGGGCATTATTTACCAGGCAATGAGTTTTCCGGTTGATATGTTTCCGGTGCTGTTTGCGATTCCAAGAACTTCAGGCTGGCTGGCGCAGTGGGTCGAGCTGCTTGAGGATCCCGATCAAAAGATTGCGCGACCGCGACAGGTTTATCTGGGCCACCGCACGCGTGAATACGTTCCCATCGAACGACGGAAGGCCGCCGAGAGCGGCGCGGTGGGAGCTTAGTTTTTTGGTGCCGCCTTCAGGTTTTCAAACTAACGGTTGGCAAGGCTCGCGCGTAAAACAGCAAATAGACATCGAGACTTGAGACTCGGAACCTGAGACCTGAGACTTGAGAGTTGGAACTTGCTACGAAGGGATTGGTGCACCCAGCAGGGCTCGAACCTGCGACCTTTTGATTCGAAGTCAAACGCTCTAT